>JBDKLG010000185.1:0-5055 GCA_039795695.1 Bacteroidota bacterium | reverse complement strand
CCTATAAATTTTATTTCGGGTCAGAAAAACTTGACAATGAATACATTCCCATTACTCCTGAAACCAGGTTCAATTACCAAACAGGTTATGGGTTTTCACAGAGTTCAGTTGTTACAGGTATTACCCGAAAGGGAAAAAACAGGCTAACCAACAGTTTTGTTACAGCCGATAAACCTTTTTATTTTTCCGTCAAATTGCCCGATGGAAATTATGATGTAACCATCGTATTTGGCGATGCAGCCGGAAGTTCAGCTACAACGGTACGTGCAGAGAACAGAAGATTATTTCTTCCGCATATCACCACAAAAAAAGGCGAATTCAGAACAGAGAAATTCACCGTACATGTGCGCGACAGCCTTATCCGCGATAAGGAAGGTATGGTAAAAGGCAGGGTACGGTTAAAGCCCCGTGAAGTAAGCTACCTGCATTGGGACAATATGCTCACATTGGAATTCGCTGATTCCCTTCCCAAGATATGTTCGATTGAAATAGCCCCCAATAAAAAGGCCACAACGGTTTTCCTCGCAGGAAACTCAACAGTTGTTGATCAGGACAGGGAGCCCTGGGCTGCCTGGGGGCAAATGTTTCCAGCGTTTTTCAGGCCCGGAAATATATGCATTGCCAATTATGCAGAATCGGGTGAAACATTGAAAGCATTTAAAGGAGAAAAACGTTGGGACAAGCTGATGAGCATGAGCAAGCCCGGCGACTATCTTTTTATTGAATTTGCACACAATGACCAGAAACCAGGGAGTAATTATTTAGATCCTTTTACCACTTATCAGTCTACCCTTAAAGAATGGATCAAAGAGGCAGGGGCAAGGGGAATGATACCCGTTTTAGTTACGTCGATGCATCGAAGAAATTTTGATTCAACAGGACATATTATCAACACATTGGCTGATTTTCCGGAAGCCATGCGACAACTGGCCAGGCAGGAAAATATTGCACTGATTGATTTAAATGCCATGAGCAAGGTATTGTATGAAGCCTGGGGGCCGGTTAATTCACTGAAAGCATTTGTGCATTACCCGGCGAATACTTTCCCCGGCCAAAACACTGAGTTGAAAGATGATACTCATTTTAATACCTATGGTGCTTATGAACTTGCACGATGTGTAGTGAAGGGGCTGCTGGAGACGAAACTTGCCATTTTGAAAGAACTTAAAAAAACGATTCCCCCATTCAATCCGGCCCATCCGGATGACTGGGATAAATGGTATTGGCCACAAGCAGCCCTGGTAAGTTCCGTAAAACCCGATGGAAATTGAGGCAGGATAAGGCAGGACGCAAAATCCGGGATAAAAGCAGTAATTTATGGAATACTTGCTTGTCTTATGCATACAGAGAAAAGAGATGTGCTTAATAGCCGGCTTCCGTCATTCATCCTGTTACTAAAATAACTTTATGAACCGAAGGGAATTTGTAAACAGGCTATCCATTATTTCAGCAGGCAGTTTTGCGCCTTACCTGGCCCAAAGTTTTTTTAACCACGACGAATCTTCTTTTGCAAAAAGACTTACACCGGTTGGCCGGGCTTTGGAGCAGGAAGGTTACTATGTTTGGTGCAATAGCCCGATAGAGGGCGAAGATGGAAAAATTCATGTTTTCTTTTCGAGATGGGTGGCAAAAAAAGGAATGGGGGGCTGGATCAATGGGAGCGAAATAGCTCATGCCATTGCTCCTGATGCAGAGAGCCCTTTTGAAATACTGGAAACAGTTTTATCTCCCCGTCCGGGTTTCTGGGATGCCACTACCTGTCATAATCCCCTGATTAAAAAAGTAGACAATCAATACTGTCTTTTTTATATGGGTAATTCCAATGGGAAAACCAATACCAAACGTATTGGGCTTGCTACCGCACCAACATTGAATGGCCCATGGAAAAGACCTGAAATGCCTTTGCTGGAAGCAGGAGCTCCAGGTGCCTGGGATGATCATTGCACTACCAATCCTGCTTTCATCAAACACCCGGATGGACAGTATTGGTTATATTACAAATCATGGAATACGAAAGACTATGAAACGGATACAGGCCCAGTAAGAGGTAATCGCAAATATGGGCTGGCATTTGCAGACAGTTTGGAAGGGCCCTATACCAAATATTCCGGCAATCCAGTGATAGATTTTTCAACTAAAGGAAATAACCGTCAATTAGAAGATGCTTTTGTTTGGATGGAACAGAAAAAATTCAAACTCATCGCAAGGGATATGGGGGTGTTTAATTATGAAAACGGTATTTTAATGGAGTCGGCAAAAGGTTTGAAATGGACAGAACCTAAAATTGCTTATTATGCTGCAGACAGGTATATTCAGCAAGCTCCGCCACCTCCCCATCTGAAAAAATACGGGCGTTTTGAAAGACCGCAGTTATTGTTTAAAAACGGTAAACCGGCTTATTTGTTTACAACATCACAGGGAGGGAAGTATATGACTTCTTCGCCTTTTATATTCAGAATTAATTAGACTTGATATGCAAAAAAATAAATTATTTCTTGCTGTATTGTTTGCAATATCTTTTTTGCAGGTGTTTACACAACCCATTATGGAAACAGGCGGACAGAAAATGCCAGATGAATGGATTGATAAAAGTACAGGTCATAAAATAATCCGGCTTACCCGCAAGGAGGGCAGTAGTCTGAGCTTCTATTTTCACAACAATCCTTTTGTGGGCAACAAAATGGTATTCTATAATAGCAGCCGTGAACAGGCAGGTGTTGTTACCGACATGAAAAAGCAGGAAACCTATAATAGTAATGTAAAAGACAAACAATTGTATACAGTTGATCTGGGTACGCTGGCTATTGAACAGCTTACACACCATCCTTTACCCATGAATGGAGAAATTGTTTCGGCCAAAACAAAGGAAGTTTTTTTTCAGGTAAAAGACAGTGTATATGCAGTTAATACAGAAACCCGGAAACAAAAACTTGTGTTTGTATTTCCGGTTGGTTTTAAGGGAAATATTACAACGGTAAATGCTGCAGGTACTTTGCTTGGGGGTGCTAAAGGCAGTGAGGAAGAAAAAGCCATTTATGATAAATATCCTGCCAAGAGCGATTTTTTTACTAAAATATTTGAAGCAAAATTGCCCAAAACTTTATTTACCATCGATGTAGCTAATGGAAAACTAACCAAATTATTTACAGATAGTGCCTGGCTGAACCATGTACAATTTTCTTCCACCAATCCCCATTTGCTCATGTTTTGCCATGAAGGTCCCTGGCATTTGCTGGACCGGATATGGACGATTGATATCAACACAAAAAAGGTTAGGCTTATGCATAAAAGAACCATGAACATGGAAATAGCCGGCCATGAATGGTTTGGCGCAAGTGGTAAGAGGATTTGGTTTGATCTGCAACAACCCAAGGGAGAGACTTTTTTTGTAGCGGGAACCGATGTGGCAACAGGAGAAGAAATCAAGTACAAAGTGGCCAGAGAAGATTGGTCGGTGCATTATACATCTTCCCCGGATGAAAAAATATTTGCCGGAGATGGCGGAGATCCCGGCGCAGTGGCTAAAGCAAAGAACGGGCAATGGATTAACCTGTTCACACCTGTTGGTGATTCACTCGTAGCAGAAAAGCTGGTAAATATGAAACACCACCAGTACAAACTTGAACCCAATGTGCATTTCAGTCCCGATGCCCAATGGGTTATTTTTCGTGCCAATTTTGAAGGAGTGGAAGAAGTATACGCAGTAGAAAAAATAAAAAGAAAATAACAAAAACTATACACACTTATGCGCATTTTCGAAAAAAGCATTTTATTAACCTGTTTGTCGGGTTTTTTTTGCACCGCATCTTTTGCACAAATAAAAACAAATGATGTTACAGCACCCCTGCATTTGCTAAAGCCGGATTATCATATTCCTTATGGTGATCCGGGGATTGATGGTGTTAAAAAGGTATTGAAGCGGGTATACAATTATTTAGATGCCGTTACCCCGGCACAATTTGTTAACAGGCAAACAAAAGTGGTGGTAAACAATCTCAAAGAGGTAGATACCAATACTGTATTCAAAACAGGCGATTTTCGTTTAACAAGCTATGAATGGGGCGTTACCTATTCAGGCATGTTATTGGCAGGAGAGGCAACAGGTGATACAGCCTATACCAATTATGCAAAAAAACGCATACAGTTTATAGCAGATGCATTGCCTGCTTTTAAGGATTTGTACCGGCAATATCCCAAATCATCCAACCCGCTCAGACAACCCGTTGCCCCGCATGCACTGGACGACGTAGGGGCGGTATGTGCAGCAGCTATAAAAACCTTTCGATTAAGTCCTGACCCCAATCTCCGGGTATTAATTGACGGATATATTAACTATATCTCGCAAAAAGAATACCGTTTAGCGGATGGTACATTAGCCAGAAATCGGCCCCAAAAAAATACGCTTTGGTTGGACGACCTGTTTATGGGAGTTCCTGCATTGGCACAGATGGGTAAATTAACTGGCGATACCAAGTATTATGACGACGCCGTAAAACAGGTGCTGCAATTTTCGCAGCGAATGTTTAACAGCGAGAAAGGCATTTATATGCATGGATGGGTAGAAGAAATGACAACACATCCGGAATTTCACTGGGCCCGCGCCAATGGATGGGCCTTACTGACGATGGTAGAATTATTGGATGTATTGCCTGAAAATTATCCGCAAAAAAACAAAATAATAGACCAATTGAGGGCACAGGTAAAAGGATTGGCTGCATACCAGTCCGGTGAAGGTTTTTGGCACCAATTGCTCGACAGGACCGACTCTTATCTGGAAACTTCTGCCACTGCTATTTATGCCTATAGCATTGCAAGGGCAGCAAACAAAGGATGGATTGATGCAAAAGCATATGCACCAATGTGCCTGCTCGCATGGAATGCAGTGGCTACAAAAGTTAATGCAAAGGGGCAGGTTGAAGGAACCTGTGTGGGAACAGGAATGGCTTTCGATCCGGCATTTTATTATTACCGTCCGATAAATGTTTATGCAGCCCATGGTTATGGCCCTGTTTTATTGGCTGGCGCCGAAATAATTAACCTGTTAAAACAATTCAG
>JBDKLG010000184.1:0-12732 GCA_039795695.1 Bacteroidota bacterium | reverse complement strand
CGGGCATCCCGTGAAGCCGGATTTTTCATCACGGTATCATAATATTTGAGTGGCATAGTATTGGCTCCTCCTCCGGGATTGGCCGAAAAAGCCGAATCGGTTCCCCTTCTTGCAGGTGTTGCCCTGGGTGCATCGGCAAAGAGCTGGTTCATTTCATTGATTTTTTTAGGAGAGAGTGTCCAGCTGTCTTTTTCTCCTTTTTCGATGGAGTTTTTTCCCATCTTATAAATATTGAACAATAGCTCATCATGGTAGCGCTGTGCATAATTCAATACAGCATAATTAAGAGACACGGAATATTCAATCGAATTTCTAAACAGCCATTTTTGCGGCGTTACCGGAAACGGGTTCGCACTGCTTGGAATCAGCCTTTGCGGAACCAGCGGGATCTCAGAAGGGGTAGGGCTTCCAATTATTTCGGTTAATAAACCAATCATGTTATGGAAATAGGTAGTTGTTCTTAACCCGCCATTATACCAGGTAGAATATACTGAGCCGGCACGTTGTGTATATCCGGGTTTTTTTTCCGCATTCAGCCGGTTAATCATGGCTGCGCCTACTGCATCCAGGCTGGTCATAACCAATGGGTCAAACACATAATTGAAAGGATCGCGGAACGGGGGGCCGGCCACTACTGCACCGGGGGGACCTGTTTGATGGTGGTTGTACATGATTTGCGGAAACCATTCTACAAATAACTGCCTTGCTATATTTTGCGATTCCTTCAGGTTCAGCATATAGAAGTCGCGGTTATTATCATGACCTGCATATTTTTCATACAATCTTGGCAATTGATCCGTCGTTCTTTTTTCTTGTTGGGCCTGGCGCATATACCAGTTGGAAACCAGTTCCTGACCATCAGGGTTCGCATGTGTAATCAATACAATTACCTGATCCAATATGCGATTGGTTTCCGCATCGTTTCTACTGCTAAGCTGGTAGGCTATTTCAATGAGCTGGTGAGCCCCTACTACTTCGGTAGCATGTAAGCCTCCGTCTATCCATACCACTGTTTTGCCCTCTGCTGCCAATGCCCTTGCCTGCTCATCTGTAAGGTTTTCGGCATGTGCCAGTTTCTGCGAAATTTCTTTGTACCGATCCAGTTTTTGCAGGTTTGCCGGTGAGGTAACAATAAGCATTAACTGGTTCCTGCCTTCTTCTGTTTTACCAATCTCCACCAGTTTAACCCTATTGGATGCAATAGCCAGTTTTCTGAAATAGGCTTCTGTTTGGGTATAGTTGGCCAGCTGGTAATTATCTCCGATAGAAAAACCAAAATGTTCTTTTGGGCTAGGAATGCTTTGTGCATTTGTATGAATTGATAAGCATAACAGAAAAGCAATGCTCAGAAAAAAGAGTTTCTTGCGTAACATCATCAGTAGTTTTGGTCATTAAAAGGGGAACCTGAAAGAGTTAAATATAGCGGTTTTTTCAGTTCAAAAAAGCCAATCTGTATGAATAGCAGGTACAAATAGGTAAAGTTATTGAATTAAGCCGATCTGTTATTCTTTCGGCTGCAGACAATACCCTTACACATAAAAAAAACCACGCAAATGCGTGGTTTTAAGAGAGCAATTTATTTGCACTATTTCATTCCAAAAACGGTCAGCTCTGCTTTACCGTTTAAGAAACCCCTGGTATCATACCAAAATTCTATAGACTTTATTTTTCTTTTTCCGCCACGCAAATCAATTACGCGGCTTTCTCCTCCTTTGGGTATTTCGATTCTGGTATCAATTTTTTCGGGTGCACCACCATCGTCATAGCGCACCAGCATCCGCTGCATGTTGAGCGGTGAATTGGTGACTTTGAATTTCAGTTTTCTGAAATAATCATGCGGACCATTAACCACAATTGCATCATGATCGGCTGAATGATTTGCCACTACAGTTCCCAATAAGCGCCAGCTGCCTGCCGGTCCACCGCGTGGTACGGCTATTTGCTGGGCCCTGGTGCAAAACATGCAAAGGCTCATCAACAAAAACAGAGAAAAATTTTTCATATAACTGGTTTTGATTATTGATCTTTATCCTCGGTTTTCACTTCCACAACTTCATACATATTTTTTCCGTCTTTCTGTATTGGCTGGTAATAGGTTTCGCCAACTTTTACATATTTCTGGTCGCCCATGGTTACTTCTTCTCCACCTTCCGGCAGGTTTTCTACGATTGTGCCGGCAGTTGGGGGAACCACCGTATACCCCTTATCAGATTTTTCATAAAAAGTACCCCCGTAATAATAATTGTTCACTGTTTCTGTTACCTGAACCGTTTCTGTTTTTTCTGGCAGAGTCGTGATTGTTGCTCCAACCGGTGCCTGTACTACGGTATATCCACCATTGCCTGCCATATAGTATACGCCCTGATCATAATGGTATTGCTGGTTTTCAATACTAACGATGATTGCTGTGGTTGCCAGAGCGGCCACAAAGAATCCCCATGGATGCCAAACCGGGCCCCAATAAAAAGGACGGTATGGGTGATAGAAATAGGGGCCGTGACAATAAAAATTCATGCCTCCATAACGGTAAGGCGGGCGTGTATAGGGGCGGTATGAATTATGGCGAACAACCGTATTCCGGTTATTGTTTACTTTAATATTCTTGCTGTTGTCAACATTGATGTTTACATTTTTTTTGCTGTTATCAATATTCACTTTGTTGTTAGAGCCAATATTTTTATTTCCGGAGCCGATATTGTTATTAATCCTGTTGCCTGAATTACCGATATCCGGTCTAGACCGGTCATTATTCGAATTGTTGTTTGGCCTTGAGGGAGTTGCAGGGCGGGATGAAGCGGCAGGAAGTGATGGTGTTGCGGGCCGTGATGGCGCTTGCCGGGTGGGTGCTGTTCTTCCTCCGGCTGCTCCGCCACCGCCGCCCCTGCGTTGTGCCAGCGTACTGGAAAATAAAGCTATCCAAAGAAATGCCAGCATTCCTAAACGGGTAATCGGGTTTGTATTGTTTGGCAATATTTTTTTCATACAATAGTTTTTATATAGTGGGTAGGTATTCGCGTGAAAATAATTTATTTATCAATCATATCCCAAAGCCTTGACATATCGGGATTAAAAATGATTTCAATTCTTCTGTTTCTGGCCCTGCCTGCTTCGGTATTATTTTCAGCTACGGGGCTGTATTTGCTTTTTCCTGCGGCGGTTAAGCGGGCAGGGTTTACATAATAACTTTCTGTTAATACACGCACTACGGCATTGGCCCTTTCAGTACTGATACTCCAGTTATCCGCTCCTTTTTTGGGTTCTGTATTATCTGTATTGCCTACAATAATGGTTTGAACCCCGGAATATTTGCGCATCACGTCAGCCACGATATTTAAGGATTCCCTCCCTCTTGTGCCGATAGCCGAACTACCTGGTTTGAAAAACATACCGTCTGGTAACATAACATGTATCATGCCGTTTTTATAGGTCACTACAGCACCAATGTCTTCAAACTTTTTTTCTGCTGCTGCAATATGTTCACGGATTTCCTGCACAGAAGTTCCGTTTGCGGCCAGGTTTTTATTCAGGTTGTCTATTTTTTGATTGATGGCATCCTTTAATTCCCTGCAATCGGCAGCTTCTTTGGCACTCAACGCATTTTCCTTTTTCAGTCTGGTGATTTCCTGGTCTTTTGACGACAATGCTTTGTCTTTGGCCGACAGTTGGCCGGTTTGGTCGGCTACAACTGATTGCAGCCGGGCATTCTCGGCATTGGCTGTTTCAAGCTTTTTGGAAGCCCCACAGGATACAAGGAGCATAGAAGAGAAACAAATGAATACTACATTTAAAAATTGTTTCATTTTTTATTTTGTTAAACAGGTTGGTATAAATATTTATTAGTCTTGACTAAATTAGTTTTTATCTCTCATTTCTGGCTCGTTAATTTTTCTTCAGATTGGCATAGGCAAATACCATGCTTATCCTGAACATACTGCCTTTTGCCTGTTGGCCGAATAGTGCACCCCCATAATCCATTGACAGACTTAGTGGGGGTAATAGTTGGTAACCGAGCCCAAGTCCGCCGCCCACCGCACTAATGCTATTACCATCTTTTACGCCATCTGCAGCTGTTTGTCCGCCCTGCTGAAAACGCATGTTTACAGTTCCCCACAGTTTTGGGTTAAAATTATGCGACAAATGGTTTTCTAATAGGAACAAGGGTGCTTGTTCCAGTTTTTTGGCTGAGGAAGCTCTTGCCGGATCGTTGTTATCAGTGAAAATGTCCAGTGCCGGGGCAATTTCCAGCCAGGTAGCAGTTTTTCTGTTCCTGTTCAGTGGTATGGCCATGGGAAAGCCTATTTGAACTATATTTCTGTTGGTTCCCAGGTTAAAAAGTTTATTGGCATCATAGGTTCCCGAATACCAATACCTCAGATCGGCAAAAAGAGAAAACTGCATTGGGGTTTGTGCAAAATTCCTGGCTGCGATTGCAGGAGCCCCCAGTAAACCTATTTTAAAAGCAATAAAACCATCTGAAAATCCACTGGCTGATAGCTCATAAACAGGTATGGGACCAATAGGCGGGCCAATTTTAGCCCTGGCAATAGCCGAACCCGGGTTAAACATGCAATAGGCCTGTGCTATTTTTCCACCCAATGAAAAAGTATGAAAGATTGTGATAGGAAATACATCTACCCTTATTTCTGCACCGGGAACCATGGCAGTACCTGCGGGAATAAAATTTTGGTCCAGGCTCAGCCATTTGGCATTCACACCTGTTATTCCTTTGGGAGAGAGTAAATAACTATGGGAGCCATCTCCCTGTGCAAAAATATTACCTGCACAGAGACCCAATATTACTAATCCCATCCGAATGGTTATTCGAATACAATTTATCATATTAATTATTTTTTAGACGGAGGAAACATGGTATTGATCTGGAAGCGGAATGTGATATCGTCCTTGTTTGGTCCGCTTAACATATATTCCGGTCCTATTAATATACTTAAATTTTTCGCAAATGCCTGACCATAATTAATTCCCAGTGGAAAAGCATATTCGTTTTTTGTCCAGTTGAAGTTAAAAATAGACCCGAAAGAGATAAAACGACCGCCGCTAAATATTTTATTTACAATGGGTTGAACCAACATAAAGTTTTGATTGGGTCTGCTCATATCGCCCCCGATATTAAAGAACTGCTGTAGTAATGCACCCCACATAAATCCTTTGGTACGTGTGTTGAAATACACAGTTCCTAATCCGGCACTCCATTTGCGGCTACTCACCTGTTCAGGGTTCATAGAAGGGATGATGAGTGAGGGGCCTACTCCCAGCAAACCGAATTTCTTTTTAAAAACCACAATATCAGCGATAGAAATATCGCTTAAGCCAACACCATCCAATGCCTTATTGGCCGGGAAACTTTGGCCAATAAGCGGGAGTTCTAACCGATAGATGGTATACATATCCGAAGGGTTCTTGCTTTTGATAAAAGGCAGTACAATTGAAGCTGTTGGTTGAATGATACGAGTGGTTAAATTAATAAGTTTTGCATCGGCTGCTTTCCAGGTAAAATTGGGCTGAATCTGCAATTTGGTTATAAAAGCCAATGGATTCACCGCATCGGAAACTGCGGAAGAGCGGTCCTCTGCCCCTTGTTTTTGTGCGTTGAGGCTTAAACAGGGAAAAGCAACTATTATTGTGAAACACAGGTAGCGAAATAATCTTTTGTTCATACTGCTTGCTTATAGTTATGATGATCTACTTAGTTTATCGACCCCAGAATCCAACTATCCTGTCGATAAGCCAGAATGCTGCTACCGAACCGATGATATAAGCCGGAGCTTTTTTAAGTAGTAAGGGCCAGTCTTTTTTTCTCCTGAGAAGCCAGCCAATTGATAGGATGAGTGCAATAAAAAAAAGCTGCCCCAGTTCTACTCCCACATTAAAAAATCCCAATGCCAAAGCTACATTTTTTTGTGGAAGGCCAATCGAAGCCAACGCACCTGCAAAGCCCAATCCATGCAATAAACCAAAACTAAAAGCTACCAGCCATGGTTGCCTACCGGTTAAAGTAGTGCGCCCCTGCTGTTCGGCGATTATTTCAAGGGCAAGAAACAAAATACTGAGTGCAATAACCGCTTCTACGGGTGGGCCCGGTAAATGAATCTGTCCAAGTGCGGCAAGGGTAAGCGTGATGCTGTGTGCCAGGGTAAATGCAGTAACGGTAACTATTAGTTTTCTGCCTCTTTTTGTTATCAGCATCAGCGCCAATACAAATAAAAGATGGTCTATTCCCGTAAGGATATGTTTTATTCCCAAAAAAAGGTATCCCTTAATGGTATCAAACACGGTATAACCTGCAGGAATATTTGTATGGTTTTTAACCGGCTGAATAATCATGGAATATTGTTCGCCATTGCTGAACTCTACCTGCAACAATACATCTACTACCGATAGTTCAAGACCTGAAATTTTTACAGACATCCCGTGAATATCCCTGCTGCTGTTTGCAGAGAAGCTGAACAATACACCTCCGCCGGATTCATTTGCCGGTATTTTTTGCTGCAATTCAAACCAGGCAGGAAATACCGGTTTGATCGATAAAACCTGGTTGCCAATTCTCGGTATTTTCCACAAAACATCGTAAGTATGTTGCCCGGTTTGTTTTATTTGCAATAAAGCAGGCCTCATTTCATGGGCATAGATCAGCAAGGGCAAAAAAAAGGCCAGCAAACAAATCCAGATTTTAGTGCTGTGCTCCCTATTCATTTCCCGCGGCCAGTTTGGTTAACAATTGTTTATCGAATTTCGGGTCCTTTACGTTGAACTCGATGGTATAGTCTTTTCTAAACTCATTAAACAAACGGGTATTGTAGTCGTTTTGCAATTGATACTGGTAATCACGCAGCAGGCTTTCCCTGATCAGAGAAAAATTTTTTTCTGCCGGCACTTTTATCTCTTTTATAAAAATCAGGTGTGACCCATAGCCGGAAACTACCGGGCCAACCCATTTTCCTATGGGCATGGTATCCAGTTTTGCGCTAAAGCCATCTCCCATTGACTGGTCGAGTTCTTTTGCAGAAAGGCTGTCGACCTCTGAGGCAAAGGGAAACAGGTCTCCTTTTTTTATCCATTCGGCCGGGTTATTATCCGGTAATGGCGGTAAAGATTTCAATACCCGCCTGGCATCTTCTTCCGGATTTTTTCTTTTATCCGGGCTAAAAAAAATATGTGTGAAAGAATATTTTTTGGGTTCGAGGTATCTTGATTTATTGGCCGCATAAAATTTTTGCAGGTCTTCTGCATTGGGTTCTACCAGGTTGGCCATATCATTGGTTACAAAGCGCAGCTTCTGTTCTAGTCTTCGGCGGATGATTTCATCGTTCTCATCAAGGTGCATGCGCAATGCTTTCCGGTAATATACTTCCTGCTGTATGTAGCGGGTAAGCAGGCCTTTGAGTTCCTCTTCAGTTGGTTTCCTGTTCCATTCCTTTTCAAATACCAATTGTAAACGGGTCAATTGTTCATCATTGATTACAATGGTTTCCCTGTTGTTGGGTGCAGGGTTAACCAAATAGTAAAGCGCAAACAATAATGCCCCTATGAAGAAAAAATGAAAAAGGGGTTGTTTCAAAATACCTCTCACTCGTTTTAGCATGGATGCACGGTTCCTTTATGGGTCTTGGTTTTCAGTTGTTAAAAACGGATGTGTTATTTTTTTGGTGTAAACCAGATGGGAGATGTATAACATCTTTCCTGTATGATCATTGGCACATCTGGATCCATTTTAATTTTATAGCGCATGGCATCATAAGCCGTCCACCTGGGTGTAGGAATTTCCAAAACCCGAACATAATAAACAGCCGGTACAGCGGGATCGAAATCCGGATCTGCCCAAACGGTTTTCAGTTCTACTGCACCAATGGTATTGGCTACTTCGCAGGTAGCAAGGTTTACGGTATTACCAACAGCGGGGATTTTTCCATTACTGTCCTGTTTACGTTTGTCGGTATTGCTCCAAACAACATTGTAAATTTTTTCTTGTTTATTTCCTTTGGCATCAACCCATCCTTTGATTACCTGTACCCTGTCTAAGTTTGCACCTATCGGATCTTTAACGGCAGCAATCATAAAACCCGGATTTTTCTTTTCTGCAGGCGCAGGCAGGTCTCCTCCCATGGGCACCCCTTTTTTATAACCCTTTTCCGCCATGTCGGCCGAATTCAAGTCATCTTCCGTAAAATCATATCCCGCAAAAACCCTTACCGTAATTCTTGGTCCGGTGCTTGCATAGGTTTCTCTGCGCTGCATGGCATCCCAGATAGCTTCCCTGGTATTGGCTGTTGCCCAAACGCCTGTATAACCACTGGCTCCCAGGGTCCAGCCTTTTTCAATAACTTTTCCGTTTTGTCCAATTATTTCATTCCATCTTTGCTTACTTGGTTCAGACTGTTTGAACTTGCCAAAAAAATTGTCTTCTTCCGTTGCTGTTAATCCTGTATGAGCATCAGATCCTCCGGCCATGCCATATTTGAAAGGGTTTACGCCCAGTTTTTGCTCCAGTTTCATCCCATCTTTTAAGGCTTCGCGGATATATTCCGTTTTCAGCATTTCGGGTTGTTTCAGTTTTAATATAGACAGATTGCCCTTGTCCCAAATTTCAAATTGGGCAAACTCATCTCCCGGTGAAAGTGAAGGATGGGCTTCACTGGTTCCTTTTACCTGTGTTACTTCAATCAACCTTTCCCATTTATTCCTAGTTTCGGCATATTCTTTTGAAAGTGGTTTACCCGAAAGTGTGGTTAGTGAAAACATTAGCCCATTGCTTAGGTTTCCGTTATGGGGTATTGCCAGAATTTTTCCCCCTGTTTTATCTTCATAAGCCTGCATCCATTTCCAAAGCGATTCAGGGTCTGCAGAAACCATGGTGTTTTCGGGCAGCATCTGCTTTGCTTCTGCGCCATTACCCCTGTAAATAATATTCCTGTGCAGGTTATTACCTCCTCCATAATTACTTGTCCATTCATACCCGATAAATGCAGTAAACTTGCCGGGCTTATTGTATTTTTCAACAATGTCAATACTTTTATTCCATACAGTTCTTGAAAAATTGGTGTCTGTTAGCACTGTGGGCAATTTATTTTCTGATTGTTTTTTAATCATATCTTTTGAAGCCCAGTAAGCCCTTTTATCATCACCGGAGGTAATTTCGTCGTGCCATTTTTTTACCAGTGGGTCTGAAATCACTTTTGGATCGCCGTCAATAATATATGCAATAACACCCATCCCGTCAGAGTGGTCTGTAACCGCCAACCAGTCTAGCGGTCGGTGTAGTTTGGCCAATTGGCCGGTATTGCTTTTCACTGCTTCTCCCATACCAAACCGCAATGCTTCTTCCGGACCAACGATGGTACCGGCAGCACCTGCATCACCACTCCAGGAAGTGTGTAAATGCTGGTCGCCCCAGTAAACATGTTCCGGATGGATGGTTTCTTTTACCGAAGCTGTTGCAGTTGAATTGTCTGCTTTTGTATCCTTTGCATTTTTGGCGGCTTCGTTTCCGCAGCCACAGGCCAGGATTGTACAGAGGGGAAGCGTGAAGATATTTTTCATTTGATTGTTTTAGCGGTATTTCATTAAAGAACCACAATAAAAATTAGTCTTTTTTGCGCTTATTCAGTTTATTATTATTCGGTATCGAAATTTTCAGTAATAATCGATCAATTCATTTGATTTCCCTTGTACCATATCGGGCTTGCCCATGCTCTTTCAATAATTGTTTTTGGAACCGATGCAGGAAATTTTACGCCTTCCCTGATTTCATCCCAATAAGTCCATCTTGCCGTAGGTAGCTGCAACACCCTGATATAATAAAAAGCTTTTTGGTCGGGATTAAAAGAAGGGTCGGTCCAGGTAGCCATTAATTCTGTGCTTCCTTTGGTCGTATTGAATCTGCCGCTTTTTTCATCAATTGGTGCATCCAGTTTGTCAACAGAACCATCCGGTTTAATCTTACGGCCATCTGAAGCTGCAACGGTATAAACTTTTTCTTTTACCTGTCCTTTTTCCAGCCATCCTTTGATAATCTGTATGCGATCCAGTTTCGGGCCTGTGGGGTCTTTCAGTGCCCATACCAAAAACTGCGGGGTTTGTTTGGCATCATTCAGCAACAGGTCTGCGCCCATGGGTACCCCTTTTGCATAGCCGTCTTTAACCAGTTCCTCGTAAGTATTGTATTTGTTTTTAAAACCACTGCCTGCAAAAAATCTCAGCTTGATCCTTACCCCACTTGTGGCGAAAGTCTCTTTTCTTTTCATGGCATCCCATATTTCTCCTCGGGTATTGGAGGGTGCCCATACACCTGTAAGGGATCCCGGGTTAATATCAAAAGCCATGGCCCAACCATCGATTTCATTTTTCGCGCGGTCTTTCGCACTGCGGTCTCCCCAACCATGACTGCCAACCGTATAATTGTCTTCTTCCACATCGCCGGGTGCACCATTGTGGTTATCTGTGCCGCCTGAAAAACCATATTTGAAAGGGTTTACGCCCATATCTTCTTCATATTTCAATCCCCTTTTCAACCCATCCCTTACATAATTTTTTTTATCCAACTTGCGGCCTGAATAGTTGGAAATGGTATTGGCGGGCTCAAAATTGGCCATTTCATCATTGCTCCAGAAAGAAGGGTGTACTTCCGAATTGCCTTTGATTTGCATAATCTCAATAAGGGGTTCCATTTTTTGCCTGGCAGCAGCATAGGCTTTTGTTATTTTCTTCCCGCTCAGGGTTGTATCATCCGGAAACATGTATCCTTTACTGCCATTGGAATTATGCGGTATGGCCAGTACTTTAGAACCTTTGTCGGTTTGTTCCTGCATCCATTGCCAAAGTTTTTCGGGGTCATTGCTTTCATGTGTAGTAAAAGGTATTGCCGGAAAAACAGTGTCTCTGAAAAATACATTCCTGTGAAGGTTTCCGGCATTGTATGTAGCGGTCCATTCGAAAGCATGAATAGTGGTAAATTTACCGGGGCGATAATATTTTTCTGTTGCCAGAAAATTTTTTCTCCATCCCGATTTGACTGATTCCGGACCCTGGTAAAAAGCCGGGTGTTTTTCTCCTCCTGTGCGTGCAGGTGTAATCACGTATTTTACAAATAGTTTCAATGCCTTATCATAGCTATTGGTTGTACGCATCTGGGTTGCAATGGAATCATCATATCCGGGAGAGCCGGGAGTATTAAGCGTATAGGTTTCTCCTAAAAATTCTGAGTGATCAGAAATAGCGCAAAAATCAAGCGGTGTTTTTAATTTATGTTTGCTCCCATTGATCAGCATCTCTTCGCCCATGGCAAACCGATAAGCATCTTCCGGTGAAATCCGATTACTGCCAATAAAAGCATCCATAGAAGCACTGGTATGAACATGTGTTTCTCCAAAATAAGCTTCTTTTAAAGGATTTACCGGCGCATTGGATTCTTTGTATTCTGCAATTACCGGCTCCTGCCTGTTTTCACCGGCATTTTTTTCTTTGACACTGTTACTACAGCCAATAGCAGCCGCCAAAAAAACCAATAGGATAGCTTTTTTCATATAAAAAATTTAAACCACTTCGAATCTTTATTCTTTCGTCATCATCCATTTTAGTATCAAGCCCCACAATTTTTATGGAAGCTTTTTAACCGCCCGCCTCTCATGTATTTGGATCGATGTACCCATTAATAAACAGCAAGTTTTATCCTGTTTTAAAAGCCAGCTTAAAAAAGTATTGCCGAAGATTGTTTTTTACCCCTTGTCGACCAATCATGAAAATGCCGAATAGCCGTATCCGACAATAATCCAAAGACCTGTTCGGTTTATTGCAGACAAGAGGTTCAGCCATTTAGGGTGTACTACTAAGTTAATTGATTTATTGGGATTAAGCATGTGAACAAATTAAATTAGGCGCAGGTTCACAAATAATACAAACAAATCTGCCAATACCGGTTCAATCATTGAATTATTGAGCCGGTATTTTTAATTGAAAAGTATCTCATCAAAGCCCATTTTTCTTTTCTCTCATTTACCGCTATTTTAGTATATGCTCACCATTAAAACAGTTTCGGAACCTGCAGAAATTTCGGGTATTCTGCAGGTTCAAAAAGAGAATTTAAAAGACCTGATCAGCCCGGAAGAAGCTAAAACAGAAGGGTTTTTAACAGCAGTGTATGATATTGGCCTGTTAGCAGCCATGCATGCCGAAAGCCCTTCCATTATTGCCAAAGATGGCAATACCATTGCGGGTTATGCCCTGGTAACCGTTAAAAAAATTATGCCGCAACACCCTTTGCTGCAGGGCTTATTCAATGCTCTCGAAAAAATCGAATACAAAAACCTCCCTTTGAAAGCGGTTGATTATGTTGTGGTTGGACAATTGTGTGTGGCCAAAAACTATCGCGGATTGGGACTGGTGCAAAAAATCTACGGCCATTTCAGGACAGAACTGCAAAGCCGCTACCCTTTTTGCATTACAGATGTGGCCCGGGCAAACCCCAGATCATTAAAAGCCCACCTGAAAACGGGTTTCCAGGTAATTGACAGTGTTTTTTATGGGGATATGGACTGGGATATTGTATTGTGGGACTGGAATAATAACGGGCATTAGTTTATTAGCTGTTTTTGCTCCTCCTTTTACACCAAGCAGCTTTTGGCAGAATGGGCAATTTTAAATTCCTCTATCGGTGGGTTACTTTTTTACGCAAATCGTATTAAGGGGTAGAAAATAACCTGATTATGATTCAGAAAACAT
>JBDKLG010000183.1:0-9405 GCA_039795695.1 Bacteroidota bacterium | reverse complement strand
TTTAAACTGTCTCTTATAAGCAGGGAATCCATTTGTGCAAGTGCCAGCTGAAAAGAACCCATACTGTCCAATGCATCTACAGCTTTAAACCGCAGGGAAATACTGTCTGGAAACTGGTTGGCATTTTCAACCAGGCGGGTGATATTTTGGGGCAAATTCCGGGCATCGGCAACAGGAACAGAATCCTTATCTGCCTTGTTTTTACAGGAAAGAATAAAAATCAATACAATGGCTAAACAAACTCTTTTCATGCTGTAAAAATAAGCAGGAACTGTACGTGATGACAGTTTTCTGACAAATCAGATGTCTTTGCTGCTTATTTTTGTCCAATCTTAACAAAACCGATATGAAAAAACGATTTTTTGAAGTTTTCTTTTTAATGCTCTTAAATAGTACAGGGTTTACTCAGGCAAGAACTGCTGTTCCTGATTCCGTGTTATTTGCCGGGGAAAAACATTTTAAAAATATTCAGCAATTAACATTTGGCGGAGATAATGCAGAAGCTTATTGGAGCTATGATGGTAAGTATATTATTTTCCAAAGAACGAATCCAAAAGAAGGGCTTAATTGTGACCAGATTTTTATTGGAAAAGTTCCAACAAAACCGGGTGAGAAATTCAGTTATAAAATGGTGAGCAGCGGAAAGGGCAGAACTACCTGTTCCTATTTCATGCCCGATGGAAAACATATTCTGTATGCTTCCACATTCAAAGGTGCAGATAGTTGCCCGCCTGTGCCCGACAGGGCCAAATATGGCAATAAATACATCTGGCCCCTGTACGACAGTTATGATATTTATATGGCCACCCTTGATGGAAAAATTGTTAAGCAATTAACTCATTCAAAAGGCTATGATGCAGAAGGTACACTTTCTCCTGATGGGAAGAAAATGATTTACTGCAGCGATAAGGATGGAGACCTTGACTTGTATGTAATGGAATTGGCTACCGGTAAGGAAAAAAGAATTACCCATACACTTGGCTACGACGGAGGTGCG
Source organism: Bacteroidota bacterium (assembly GCA_039795695.1). Taxonomy (GTDB): domain Bacteria; phylum Bacteroidota; class Bacteroidia; order Chitinophagales; family Chitinophagaceae; genus Sediminibacterium. Next base: position 8,408 of record JBDKLG010000183.1, on the reverse strand, counting down.
TGGTTTAGTCCCGACGGAAAGAAAATTGTTTGGCGGGCCAGTCGTCCCACAACAGATGCGGAAGTGAAAGAATACAAAGATTTGCTGGCAGAAGGAATGGTAGCGCCAACCCATATGGAAGTTTGGGTAGCAGATGCCGATGGAAGCAATGCGAAACAAATTACTTTTCTGGAACAGGCGAACTGGGCGCCCAATTTTACTCCCGATAGTAAGAACATTATTTTTTGCAGCAATCATGAATACAAACGAGGGTTCCCTTTCAATATGTATCTGACAGATATCAATGGCAAAGGTCTGGAGAAAGTGAGCAGGGATAAAGGTTTCGACGCTTTTCCGATGTTCAGTCCTGATGGCAGGAAAATTGTGTTTGCATCCAATAGAAACAATGGTGGGACAAGAGATACCAATCTCTTCATTGCAGACTGGGTAGAGTAAGTCACGGGCAGTTATTGCTAGCGGAGTTAATCTGATCCTGAAACAGGGGCTGGAAATTGGAAATGAACAGTTAACTTCATTGTTAAATCATATACTATGCAAACAGGACTTCTACACTTACATAATTTTCTGCGCTGGGTTTTGCTGATTTTATTGGTTTTGTCGATAGTGAAAGCTTATACCGGATGGAAGGGAAAGAAGGCTTTTACAGCAGGGGATAAGAAAACCTGGTTATTCACAATGATCACGGCCCATACCACTTTATTATTGGGCTTGTACCAGGTGCTGCTTGGCCGTTATGGTTTGCTAAATTATACTTTGCCTGAAGGTACAAGTGTAATGAAAGATAAATTTCTCCGATTTTTTCTGGTAGAACATCCTGTTGGTATGGTTCTCGCTATTGTTTTAATTACCCTGGGAAATGGGATGGCCAGGAAAGCAGTTGCCGATGAAGTGAAATACAAGAAAGCCTTTTATTATTTTATACTTGCCCTGATCATCATACTGGCATCGATACCATGGCCATTCAGGGAAATCATTGGTAGGCCCTGGTTTCCGGGTATGGCCTGAGGTAGGCTTAAGCTTTCCAGTCTGACTTCATTATTTTGATGAATTCTTTCATTTCATCCATGGTGCCAATACTTACCCTTGCCCATTTCTCAGGTGAGCTATTGTAAGAACGGAGTAAAATATTTTTAGTAAGCATAGATGCACTAAAATCTCCCGGGTATTTACCCAGGGGGAAATAAATAAAATTGGTGAATGACGGGATACATTTAATATTTAACGCTGCCAGTGAGCTGGTGGTATAGTTTTTTGCAGCTTCGTTTTTGAGCCTGGAACTGCGCCGGTGTTCTTCATCTTTTAAACTGGCCAAAGCTGCGGCCATACTCAGGTTGCTAACCGCTAACTGGGAACTGGTGAAATAGTTCTGTTCCAGTTCAGCAATCAGTCCGGGATCTCCCACAATAAACCCTACCCTTAAGCCTGCCATCGCGTGTATTTTGGAAAAGGTTCGGATAATAATAATATTCGGATGGTTACTGATCAGTCCGATCATTGAATTTGCTTCAGGGTTTTCAAGAAAATCGATATAGGCTTCATCAATCACAACCACTGATTTTTTGGATGCTTCCATACAGAAGCTTTTCAGGGAGTTGTTGTCAATAATGGTAGAAGTTGGGTTAGCGGGATTGCAAATATATACCAGGCTTGTTTCTGCTGAAACCTGCTTCAGCATAGCCGGCAAATCATGAACTTTGTCAGCATTTACGGGAACTTCAATTACTTTGGTGCCAATTTTTTTGGCAGTATTGGGAAGTGTATTGAATGTTGGAAAAGCCGTAACAAGGCTGCCCTTGTTAAAATGCCTTGCCAGTATTTTTAAAGCTTCGGTTGAACCCGCCGTTACCAGCACCTGCTTTTCCGAAACTTTATAATAGGCAGCCAGCTCTTTTGTAAAGCCCAGTAATGGCTCAACATTAAACTGGTAACGGTTGTTTTGATTCATCATATCCAGGATGGCTTTCCTTGCATCGGGTGAAATACCATAAGGGTTTTCATTGGAGCCAAGATTGATTAACCCCTCTTTAGCCCCAAAATTTCTTAGCAACCCTTCTTCATTGGCGAGGGAAGAGAGGCTAAAACCCAGTCCCAGCGCAGCAAGGGAGTTTTTTTTAAGCCAGTCGCGGCGATTAAGATTAGCAGACATAGTATGGAATTAAGGGAATAAGGTACAAAAAATTATGGATTCATTTTCTTCAAGGTAGGTATGCTGAAGAGCGATTGCGGGTACCCTTTGCCGGAGAATTTCCGTGATTGCATTTAATATTGAACAAATCGGCCAAAAGCATCGGTATATAGAAAAGTGCTTTCATATTTGAACATGGTTGATTCGTCGTCCTTGTTTATTCAGAACCGCGTTTCCCAAGCTCAATCACTTCACAATCCCTCATATTTTTGCCATCAATCACAAACCTGATAACTGTTCTTACCTTATGCCAGCCATGATTTCCTGCAGCTCCGGGGTTCATGTGCAGGCATTGTAGCTTTTCATCAAACATGATTTTCAAAATATGCGAATGGCCGCTGATAAATAGCTTGGGCTGGTATTGCTGCAGTAATGCCTTTGCGGATGGATTGTATTTTGGCGGGTAGCCTCCGATATGCATCATCAGCACCTTAACTTCCTCACAGGTCCAGCAGGCAAATTCGGGATAGTCGCTTACAATATCATACCCGTCGATATTGCCATAAACTCCTCTTAAGTGTTTAAAGTTTTTTAAGTTGTTCGCCAATGCAGCATCACCAAAATCACCCGCATGCCATATTTCATCGCAATGGGCAAAGTGTTTGAATACAGCTTCATCCAAAAAATGGTGGGTATCTGAGATAAGGCCAATACGTGTCATAGTTTCAAAGTTATTTACTAATCCGCTAACCTGTTCTGCATTATTATTTCTAACTTTCGGTTGCAGGTTATGCCTCAGCAAAGAATACATACCAAATACTTATGCTGCACCGGAATGTTTTTTTTCTGCTGCGCTTTGTTTTCCTGCCATAGCACGCTCAAAATGCAATGGCCTGAAATGCCTGTAAATACGACTGTTTTGGGCGGAACGTCTTTTTATGAAAAAGTAGTATCCTCCAAATGGAGGGAAAGAGATTCCCTGGCTGCAAATGAAATTCTTCAGGGTAATATTCCCGGTTTTCTGCGAAGGTTCGTGAAAATCAACTGCAGTTTCACAGATGAACATGGGAAAAAGATTGAGGCATATTATTTTGCTGCACCCGATTATTTGTCTTTGGGCAATGATTTGGATTGGGCAAGAATCCCGCTTACCCCAATGGCAGCACAGCTGATTGCCGACAGTTTTCATTGTTTCCTGCCAACCAGAAAAATGGTGGACGATATTTATGTACAGGCTGCGATAAAACTGTCTCCCGTTCCCATGTATGCTTACCGGGATAGCGCTGTTACCATGTGGCAGCATCACTTGATTATTGAGGGGCAAAGAAAAGGACGAAAAGGATTAATCGCCGGGATAAAAAAAGACCTGGTTTTATCCGGCAAACTGCTGCACGACAGTAAAACAGAAAGGGAAGCCATTTACGGCTGGCATAAACCTGATGGCAAACCCATTCAGCCTTTGTATACAGGGCATATTAACTGGTGGGTTGATTACAGCCATGGTATAAGACTGGTATATGAAACCATTTGGGTAAATCGCAAGCCGATGAATTACCGGGACGTTTTAAAAGATCCGCAGCTGCAGAAACTTCTTTGTGACGAAGAATGGTGCGATTGTTACAGGTATTGATTTGCTTTACAAATACCTTTGTTCCAGTACTTCTTTGTGATGAAGCAAATGCCCGAAAATGATAAATCCAAGCGCATTCGCGCTTATCGGGTGTGAACGGGTAGCACTTTCTTCCGCAAGCTGCACTTCATTTAATGAATGGAGAAGGAGGTCGGTTGATTTTCTTACCAACAGGAATTCTTCTTTCAATGAAGCAAAAGACCGGTTTGCGGTTAGCGCATTGAGGGCATAACTGTTTTCATCAAAAGATGAGAGGGGTGTTTTATCTTTTCTGGCAACTTTCAATAGCCGATAGGCAAATATCCTTTCTGCATCAATTAAGTGCTGCAGAACATCTTTGATGGTCCATTTTTCCGCTGCATAGCGGTAATCTCCTTTTTGGTCGGGGAGGTTGTTATAAAAGGCATTCAACTCTGCAGCATAAAGCCCGATGGCATCATGTACACTCGTTGATTTAACTTTTGAAATATAATTTCCGAAATAGGGGGGGTATTCTGTTTTTTTTGGGAAGGGCATTTTTTATAGTTTTGGTTTGGATATTTTACCTGTGCTGCTGTTTGCTTTAACCGGCTCCTTGATCGCAATCAGGGGCTTTACTGTATCGGCATCAAGAACAGATTGATAAGCATTAATGATTCCCCCGGTTCGGCTCAATTCATAAAAAGGGATTGTTTCATTTTTTGTACCGGGCTTAATATTTTGAATACTACTATCTGGTTTAAAGCTGGATTCTTCTATGATTTTTTTTACCTGGGTCGCATTCAATTGAGGATAATATGACCGGATCAGTGCTGCAATGCCTGTAACAATGGGCGTTGCCATGCTGGTACCTTTTAAATTACCGTACTGGTTTTTGCCGGGGAAAGTGGAAAAAATCCGTACACCGGGTGCAAATACATCCACATGCTCTTTGCCATAATTGCTGAAATCCGCTGCAAGACTACCCGATATTTTAGGGTCGCTGCTGGCACCTACAGTAATAAAATTGGTGGCAGCTGACTTCCAGCTTTTCAAATAAGGGTTCGGAAAATTTTCTTTTTCATCTACATTGGTACTTTCGTTACCCGAAGCATGTACCAGTAACACATCATGCTGCTCTGCATATTTTACGGCACTGTCTACCCAGTTTTTTTCTGGCGAGAATGATTTACCAAAACTCATGTTGATTACTTTGGCACCATTGTCTACCGCATACCTGATGGCCAGTGCTATGTCTTTGTCGTATTCATCGCCATCCGGTACAATCCTTAGCATCATGATTTTCACATTGTCGGCAACCCCATCCATCCCAATTCCATTGTTGCGCTGGGCTCCAATGAGTCCGCAAACATGTGTACCGTGTTTGGCCGCTACCAGGGGGCCCATCACATCATTATTGCCATAATACTTATCTGAGAAATTGTAGTAATTGTCGCCAACTATGGAGGACCTGAAATCGTTGGGTAATGCGAACCTTGATTCGAAAGCTGTTTTTTTTCCTTCTATGTATTCATCAAGATCGGCAATGGTATTGAGATTGGTTTCATCGTCGTCGATCCCAATCATTTTCATACAGGTCAGGTAACCGAATTTGGCTTCGCGGGCCGATTTGGTAGATGGCTGGAATTTTTCGAGTTTCTCACAAGTGTATTCCTCGGTTCCCATTTCCATCCGAAGCGTTTTATCATGTCTTTTGATCGCTTTGGCAGTTACTTCAATCATCATCAGTTCCATCTGGTCCTCAGAACTGTAATTCAATTGTTCTGCGGCTTTTTTCCAAAGTTCATAATCTTCTTTTTCAGAACTGCTTAATTGCAGGGTGTCCAGATTAATGATGTCAAATTTTGATTTGAAATGGTGAAATATTCTCGATTTTTCATCCGGGGCTTTCACCATATTCTTTCCGTCACGGCCACCCAAAAAATTCCAGCCATAGATATCATCTATGTAGCCATTGCCATCATCATCAATACCATTACCGGGGATTTCTTTGGGATTTTTCCAAAGCACGTTTTTCAGGTCCTCATGTGTGGTATCCACTCCTGAGTCCAATACGGCAACAATTACAGGCGTAGAGGTTCTATGTTTTTCTTTCAGAAATGCGTAGGCCTTGTTTAAGCTAATGCCGTAATATGTATCTTGTTGATAATCAAGTAAATGCCATCCTTTTGGTGCATCTGTTTGTGCCTGTACCCCAAGGGCAGATAAGGGTATGGCCAATATGGCTAAAACAATCCCACGAAACATTTGAGGTAGATTTTTCTTATGCCTACAAATTTGCACAATGATGACGATAAAATAACAGGGTTGGCCCAGTTTTATGAAAACCTTAAGTGCCCATGCCAAAGTTCTTTAAAAGAGGTGTTGGCTTGTATCATCAAAGATCAAAAACAATTCCTTGTGCCAATGGGAGTTTGGTTCCCCAGTTAATCGTATTGGTTTGGCGTCGCATATAGGCTTTCCATGCATCACTGCCGCTTTCCCGGCCTCCACCGGTTTCTTTTTCGCCGCCAAATGCGCCGCCAATTTCGGCACCACTGGTTCCAATATTCACATTTGCAATTCCGCAATCACTGCCGGCATGAGAAAGAAACTGCTCTGCTTCGCGTAGATTCAGGGTAAGGATGGCCGAAGACAGCCCCTGCGGTACATTATTCTGCATCGCAATGGCTTCCTCAATTGTTTGGTATTTCATGATGTACAAAATAGGCGCAAAGGTTTCATGCTGTACAATGGCCAAATCATTGGTCACTTCAGCGATGCAGGGCTGTACATAACATCCGCTCTCATAGCCTTTTCCATTTAATACAGCCCCCTCTATCAGGAATTGACCACCCTGTTTTTTGCAGGCTTCTATTGAATTCAGGTACATTGTTACGGCATCTTTATCAATTAAGGGGCCAACATGGTTGCTCGCATCAAGCGGGTTGCCAATTTTCAATTGCCCATAGGCTTTGATTAATTTGGCTTTAAAAGACTCGTATACGGTTTCATGGATAATTAATCTTCTGGTAGTGGTGCATCTTTGCCCGGCAGTGCCTACCGCTCCGAATAATGAGCCAACAAGGGCCATTTCCAGGTCTGCATGCTGGGAAATGATGATGGCATTGTTTCCCCCCAACTCAAGTATGCTTTTACCCAGTCTGGCTGCGACAGCAGCACTGAGTGCCTTCCCCATTCTGGTAGAGCCTGTAGCAGATACCAGGGGAATGCGGTTATCATTGCTGATCCATTCGCCCACTTCTCTGCCGCCCTGGAGGAGGCAGTTCACGCCTTCCGGCACTTGATTTTTTTCAAAAACCTGTGCAATTATTTTCTGGATGGCAATACCGCATAAAGGCGTTTTTTCACTTGGTTTCCAAATGGTGGTGTTTCCGCAAACCCATGACAGGGCACTGTTCCAGGCCCATACAGCTACCGGGAAATTAAAAGCAGAGATAATGCCTACAATTCCCAGCGGATGCCATTGTTCATACATTCTGTGGGCCGGCCTTTCGCTGTGCATGCTTAATCCGTATAGCTGGCGCGATAATCCTACGGCAAAATCACAGATGTCAATCATCTCCTGTACTTCACCATAGCCCTCCTGCAAACTTTTACCCATTTCATAGCTTACCAGTTTACCCAAAGCTTCTTTCTGTAACCTTAAGGCTTCTCCCACCTGCCTCACTATTTCACCTCTTTTGGGAGCGGGCCAGTTCCTCCAGCTTAAGAAAGCTTTCTGCGATTCCTGTATCAACAAATCATATGCCTTCTTGTCGGTGCTGCTTACCGAAGCAATTTTATTTCCATCTACAGGAGAGTAAGAGTCAATTGTTCCGCCACCGGTTGTTAACCAGTTTGATCCGGTTGAAACACCGGGGTTATTGCTTTCTATTCCGAGCGATTTTAAAAAATCCATTTATGTATTTTTAGCACACAAAGGTATTCTTATGCCCAATAAGGGCAATAAATTTTATCATCCCGGTTAGGGAAATAGAAACCTTCAATACAACTGCAGGTTGTTTAGTTTTTAGAAAGTGAAAGCAACTGGTCGTATACATGGCTATAACTGCTGCCAATCGGGATTTCCTTGCCTGATGTCCAGAGTTTTGTTTTACTGAATTTTTCTATTTTGGCAAGTGGTACGATAAAAGAGCGGTGCACCCTTACAAAATCACGGGCGGGTAGTTTTTCCTGGATACTTTTTAATGTCATCAGCGTTAGTACAGGATTTGGTTTGATGTAAATCTTTATATAGTCGTCCAGTGCTTCTATCAATTCAATATCCTTTAAATTGATCTTCATGATCTCATAGTTCACCTTAACGAATATTGAGTTCAATTGCAATTCCTGTGAGCTTAGAAATTCCAGGTATTCCTTGGCTTTGTAGCAGGCTTTTAAAAACCTGTCGTATTCAAATGGTTTTAAGAGATAATCAACCGCATCAACATTGAAACCTTCTGCTGCAAAGTCTTTGAAGGCAGTAGTAAAGATGACCGGTGGTTTTTCAACCAGGGTTTTGTAAAACTGCATTCCATTAATATCCGGCATCTGAATGTCCAGGAACAGAAGGTCTACCTGATTGTTTTGCAGGTAGGTTAATGCCTCATCCGTGTTGGTAAAAGTTTTTTCCAGTGAAAGGAAAGAAATTTTACTGCAGTATTCATTGATCAATTGAAGTGCCAGGGGTTC
>JBDKLG010000182.1:0-2999 GCA_039795695.1 Bacteroidota bacterium | reverse complement strand
AATCAGCCAATACCCCCTTCCTGGATATTGAACTGACAGGAAAAATAAAAGGAATCATTCACAAAGGAAAACTAACTTTAAACCAAAACTAATTCTATGAAAACCAACGTAGTCAATGAAGGTCTAAAATGGGGAAGCATCTGTGGGCTGATCGCTATTTTAATTACTTATGGATCCTGGGCTGCGGGACTAAGCAGTTTCGTAACCATTACGTTCTTTAGCACTTTTGTTCCGTATATGGTGGCCATTATTGTATTTGCAGGCATAAGTCTGAAAAAACAAAACAATGGGGTACTGCCTTTTTCACAGGCTCTTAAATTCAGTTTCCTGAGTTATGTAACAGTTGCCGTTATCCTTGCGATAGGAACCTATGTTTTGTATAACCTTATCGATCCTGAATTAACCTTAAAATCTGTGCAGGCTTCTGCTGAAAAAACCAGGTCAATGATGGAGAAGTTTGGTGCCAAGGAAGAAGATATTGAAAAAGCCATCCAGTCGATGGAAGCAGAGGGTGCCAAGGGAACCGGAATTGGCAAAATCTTAATGGGCACGGGTTTGGGCCTGATCTGGGATTTCTGTAAATCACTGCTGATTTCCCTTGTTATTAGAAAAGAAGAAAAATTTGAAGACCAATAGTCTTTTATGGATCTATCAATCATCGTACCGCTGATTAATGAGGATGAATCATTGCCTGAACTGTGTTCATGGATTGAGTCGGTTGTTACCCGCCACGAGCTAAGCTTTGAAGTAATCCTGGTTGATGACGGGAGTACCGATAATAGCTGGGAGTTTATTGAGCGAAAGAGCAGGGAGAATGCCCATTTCAAAGGAATCAAGTTTCAACGCAATTACGGTAAGTCTGCCGCATTGAACGAAGGCTTCAAAGCAGCTCAGGGAAATGTGGTGATAACCATGGATGCAGATATGCAGGACTCTCCCGACGAAATTCCTGAATTGTATAGAATGATTGTAGCAGATGGCTTTGACATGGTAAGCGGCTGGAAGAAGAAAAGGTACGACAATACTTTTACCAAGAATATTCCGTCCAAATTATTCAATGCTGCCGCCAGAACCAGCTCAGGCATTCAGTTACACGACTTTAACTGCGGATTAAAAGCTTACCGGAAAAAAGTTGTGAAAAGCATCGAAGTATATGGCGAAATGCATCGATACATACCTATCCTGGCAAAATGGAGCGGGTTTAGAAAAATTGGTGAAAAAATTGTTGAACACAGGCCCAGAAAATATGGGGTAACCAAATTTGGCTGGCAGCGTTTCGTGAACGGGTTTCTGGACCTTGCTACCATTATGTTTCTGGGAAAATTTGGCAAGCGACCCATGCAGTTTTTTGGTTTACTGGGCACTTTGTTTTTTTTGATAGGATTGTCGTCGAGCATTTACCTGATTATTGCAAAAATTATCAGTATCGATTTCAGCCTGACCAACCGGCCAGGTTTTTATATTGCCCTAACTACGATGATCATTGGTATGCAATTATTCCTAACAGGGTTTATTGCAGAGCTGGTAGCCAGGAATGCCCCGGAAAGAAACAGTTATTTAATTGAAATGAAATGTGGCATTGAATAAAACCTCATGCATTGATCATTCATCAGTTTTTTTACAACCCCGTTAATGTATACCCATCCTAATGAAAAAGAAACTGGTAATCATTGGGCCTGCATGGCCTTTACGCGGAGGATTGGCCTCTTTTGATGAGCGCTTGGCCAGGCAGTTTATGCAGGAAGGATTTGAGACGGAAATTTATACTTTTTCATTGCAGTACCCCGGTTTCATTTTTCCGGGCACAACCCAATATTCTTCGGAACCAGCTCCGGAAGGCTTATCCATTAAAGCTTGTATCAATTCGATAAATCCTTTCAACTGGGTAAAAGTTGGCAAGGAATTAAAAAAAATAAGACCGGATATCATTGTGGTTCGTTTCTGGCTACCACTGATGGGCCCATGTTTGGGCAGTATTTTACGCCGTGTAAAAAAAAATGGATTTACCAAAGTGGTTTGCATAGCAGATAATATCGTTCCGCATGAAAGCCGGCCGGGGGATACCATTTTTACCCGCTATTTTGTAAAAGCGGTTGATGCATTCATCACCATGAGCGAAAAAGTAACACAGGACCTGCAAAAAATAAGTTCGAAGCCGGTACAAAAACTGGTGCATCCTTTGTACGACAATTTCGGAGAACCCATAGCCAAGGAGAAGGCAAGAAAACAGTTGGCCATTCCTGAAGATATTCCTGTTATCTTGTTTTTTGGTTTTATCAGAAAGTACAAGGGATTGGATTTACTGCTGAAAGCCATGAACGATCCGAGAATCAGGGATAGCCCTATTCATTTACTGATTGCAGGCGAGTTTTATGAAAAGAGGGAAGAGTTTGATACCCTGGTCAAAGAATTGAACCTGGGCAGTAAATTGATTTTACATACCGATTTTATACCTGACAGTGAAGTGAGGATATATTTAAGCGCTGCCGATTTTGTTATTCAGCCATACAGGAATGCCACCCAAAGTGGTGTTACACCCCTCGCCTATCATTTTGAAAAACCCATGCTCGTAACCAATGTTGGCGGACTACCCGATCTGGTTCCCGATGGCAAAGTGGGGGTTGTTACCGAACCTGATCCATTTGCAATTGCCAATGGTATTTTGAAGCTTTACGAATTGGGAGAAAGTTATTTTTTATCGGGGTTAAGGGAAGAAAAGAAAAAGTATGACTGGCATTTACTGGCTGAAGCAATTGAAAAACTGGCATTACAGGTCAAGGCATAAGATATCAAGTATTGCTATTAACAACTTTTATACCCGAAATTTGACAGATGATTTATAGAAGCAAAGCTCCTTTAAGAATTGGGTTGGCGGGCGGAGGAACGGATGTGAGTCCATATTGCGACGAATTTGGCGGAGCCATCTTAAACGCAACTTTATCGCTATACGCACATGCCACAATTGAACCTTTAACAGAGAATAAAATCATTTTAGAATC
>JBDKLG010000181.1:0-4917 GCA_039795695.1 Bacteroidota bacterium | reverse complement strand
CTTCATCTTTTCTGCCAGTTTTTTGGCCCAGATGGCATAGGCTCTCCCTGAATAATGCAATTGGTCGTTTGCCAGCAAACCCTTCTCCTGTGAGGCTTTCCTTGTTTCTTCGGTGATATTGATGAAAGAAACGCCCTGTAATTTTGCCAACCTTTCACAAACCTCATTGAACGCATTGATTTCAGCAGCGATTACCGCTGATTTTTCTTTTTCAGCAAAAGATGTTTGCCCCCAATCGGGGATGGACAATACAAATACCCTTTCCTTTTTATTGCCGCTCAGGTGAATAGCTTTTCTCAGCAAAAAATCAATATCTGATTGAAAGGAATCAAGCGGCAATCCCCTGTATTGGTTGTTCACGCCAATCAGCAAACTAATAAAATCGTATTGCTCCAGTAAAGGGGTATGCAGCATTTTTTCCGCCAGCTCAAAGCTTGTCCATCCTGTTTTAGCAACTATTTCCGGGGTATGCAGCAATATGCCTTCTTTTCTTAATAAATAGACAGTCTGGTAAGGATAGTTTTCATACAAGGGAACCGATTCGCCAATGGTATATGAATCGCCAAGCGCTAAATAAGTAAACACATGTTTTGACATACGAAAATTTGAATACTTAAATCAAAAATAGTTCCTGAGTATTTCAAAAAAGCGATATACATCCTGGTAGCTGCAATACAATGGGGCAGGAGCTATCCTGATAACGCCCGGCTCACGGTAGTCCACCACAATGCCATTCTCAATCATTTTTGTATGAATCTCTTTCCCCCTTTCTCTAAAAAACAAAGACAGCTGGGCCCCCCTTTCTTTTTCATTTAACGGGGTGATAATTTCAAAAGCAGGATGGTGTAGCTGTTGTAACAGAAAAGCGAGATAACCTGTAAGATGAATGCTCTTGTTTCGGATATTCTCCATGCCCGCTTTGTCAAATATTTCCAAAGACGCTTTCAGGCAAACAGTGTTGAAAACCTGTGTAGTGCTTATGTTCCAGCCACTGGCATTGGCTTTGGGAACAAAACCTTTCTCCATTTTAAACCTGCTTTTTTCCTCATTTCCCCACCAGCCGCCAAGCCTGGCTGTTTTGGTATTGCTGGCCCATTGTTCATGTATGAATGCACCGCCCACAGCCCCGGGCCCGGCATTTAAATATTTGTAACTGCACCATACGGCAAAATCAACATTCCAGTCATGTAATTGCATGGGAACATTACCTGCCACATGCGCAAGATCAAACCCTGCAATTGCACCAATCGCATGGGCAGCAGCAGTTATTTTTTCGATATCGTATAATTGACCCGTATAATAATTGATGCCCCCAAGCATTACCAATGCAAGGTCATCCTTATTGTCGTCAATGCTTTGCAGGATTTGTTCGGTGCTAAGCAGTTTTGCATCATTCAGCGGACTGATTTCTATGATAACTTCATCAGGATGCAAATGATGGTGTTTGGCCAATGTTTCAATAGCATACTGATCAGAAGGAAAAGCACCTGCTTCCATGAGTATCTTATTCCGCTTCCCTTTTGGCCTGTAAAAACTAACTAACAGCAGGTGAAGATTAACGGTTAATGTATTCATTACCGTAATTTCATCCTCTTTACCTCCCATAATCTTAGCCAGGGATGGCCTCAATGCATCATGATAGGTTAACCAGGGGTTTACTCCGCCAAAATAGCCGCCCACAGCTATTTCCCGCCAGCTGGACAGCTCTGTCTGGATCGCTTTCTCGGCTGATTTAGGCTGCAAGCCAAGCGAATTGCCACAAAAATAAATACATTCATTTCCCTCATGTAAAGGGAAATAAAATGCAGATTTAAACCCAGCCAATGCATCGGTAGCATCGCATTGCTGCGCAAAAGCAAGCCCTGTTTCGTATTTATCTGCCATGGTATCCTGTTAAACGCAAAATAAGAAAATATCGGAACTGATTCCTGCGGGATTTAAAGGCAGGCCTGTGTTTATTTGATAAAAGATAGGTTATTTTAGACTATTTGAATTATTTTCAATGCCTATTCAACTTAACCAATCTGTATGAGAAACATTTTGTTAGTATCCATCCTGCTTTGCATAAGCATCAGCAACTTTGCCCAGAATGCAGTTGTCACAAAAGCCAATTACCAGCTGGCATCCAGGTTCTCTTCCAAAAAACTGGAAAAACTGATCTTCACCACAAGTGTGGATCCTCACTGGTTAAAAAAATCTGATCGCTTCTGGTACATGTATGAAACAACCGAAGGAAAAAAATGGTTCATTGTAGATGCCGCGAAAGGAGAGAAAAAAATGCTGTTTGACAATGCCGATCTGGCTGCTAAAATAACCCGCATCGTAAAAGACCCCTTTGATGCACAGCACCTCGGCCTCGACAGTATGCGCTTTGTCAAAGATGAAAACTGGATCCAGTTTGAAGTGAAAAGCTCGCTGGAAATTGAAAAAAAAGACTCTGCCGCAAAAAAAGGAACCCCACCTGTTAAAGAGAAAAAGACTTTTTTCTTTGAATACAATTTGAATACGACCGAACTGACTGAACTGACCGATTTCAAGAAACCCAAACGTAAGCCAAACTGGGCTTCCCTTTCACCCGATGGCAGTAAAATACTGTTTGGAAAGAATTACAACCTTTATTGGATGGACAATGCCAGCTATGAAAAAGCATTGAAGAATGAAGAAGATTCTACCATTGTAGAACATGCTTTGACCAAAGATGGTATGGAGAACTTCAGTTATTTTTCTGAAGGCAATCTCTCCGGTAATGGCGACAATAATGTTGACAAAGAAAAAAATAAAACTAAAAGAAAACCTGTTTTTGCTTTCTGGTCGCCCGATTCAAAGTATTTTTCCCTGGTTCGGGTAGATAACAGAAAAGTGAAGGACTTATGGGTCATCAATAGTATTGCAGATCCCCGGCCTACCCTTGAAACCTATAAATATTGGATGCCCGGAGAAAAGGAAGCACCGGTTGACCATGTATATCTTTTTAATATGGGTACCGAGTCAGGAAAAGAAATGATCGTCTCCCTTTTTAAAGACCAGAATATATCACTTTGGTCCGATCCCGGAAAAATCAATACACGCGACGATGACTTCCGCCCATTAAAATGGTTGGGCACCAACGAAAAATTTTATTTCACCCGAACAAGCCGCGATTTAAAAAAAGTAGATGTATGTGTAGCAGATGTAGCGACTGGTGCGGTGAAACCCTTGATAGAAGAGCGTTTCAATACATATATTGAAACAAGGCGCTTAGGTTTGGTAAACGATGGCAAAGAATTCATCCAATGGAGTGAACGAGATGGATATGCACATCTGTATTTGTACGACGAAGCCGGTAAACTGAAAAACCAGATTACCTCCGGTACTCATCATGTAGAAAATATTCTGGGAATTGATGAGGCAAAAAGAACGGTCTATTTTTCTGCGAATGGTAAAGAAGCAGGGGAAGACCCTTATTACCTCCATGCGTATAAAGTTGGTTTTGATGGAGGTGGATTGAAATTATTGAACCCCGGCGAGTTTGAGCATGCCATGAACATGAACGATGCAAAATCTTTTTTTGTAGACAACTATTCCAGGGTCAATACGGTTCCGAAATCTACCTTGTTTGCTTCAGATGGAAGAAAAATAATGGAACTGGAAACAGCTGACCTTAGTTCCTTATTTGCTGCAGGTTACAAGTTCCCGCAGATATTTAAAGTAAAAGCTGATGATGGCATCACAGACATCTATGGCGTAATGTATAAACCCTTCGATTTCGATTCAACAAAAAAATACCCTGTAATCGAATATGTGTACCCCGGGCCTCAAACAGAAGCTGTAAACAAAGCCTTCTCGAGGGGAATGGAAAGAACAGAAAGGCTTGCCCAGCTTGAGTTTGTGGTACTAACAATGGGTAACAGGGGAGGGCATCCTTCCAGAAGCAAATGGTACCACAATTATGGGTATGGTAATTTGCGCGACTATGGTTTGGCCGATAAAAAAGCATGTGCCGAACAATTGGCAGACCGGTATTCTTTTATTGATATCAACCGTGTGGGCATTCATGGTCATTCAGGCGGAGGATTCATGAGTACGGCCGCCATGCTGGTATACCCTGATTTCTTTAAAGTTGCGGTATCTTCTTCCGGAAACCATGATAACAGCGTTTACAACAGGTGGTGGAGCGAACAGCACCATGGAGTAAAAGAAGTAATTGGCGATAAGGAAGACACCAGTTTTGTGTACAATATTGAAAAAAACCAGGACCTCGCTAAAAACCTGAAAGGCAGTCTCATGTTGTCTACCGGTGATATTGATAACAATGTGCATCCGGCTGGAACCATCCGGGTTGCCAATGCACTCATTAGAGCCAATAAAAGATTTGATTTCGTACTCCTGCCCGGGCAAAGACATGGTTATGGCGATATGGTAGAATATTTTTTCTGGAAGATGGCCGATTATTTCACCCTTCACTTAATGGGCGATACAAGCGATCATGGAACGGAAATCCTGGAAATGAGCAGAGAACAGGAACAGAGCGGAACCAAAGCCGGAGCCGCAAGAAGAGGGCCGGAAAACGAATAATATGGCTAAGGGTTACATAAAAATTACCAGTGGTGGGACGCAAATCAACTCCACCACTGGTAAGCCTGGCTGCAACAGCAACCTTATTGGGCAAAAGAAATAATTTGAAACTCTTCCTCGTCTTATCAGCCTATCCCATTAATTTTGTATTCGGAACCGGCAATAGAAAAATGCAAGCAAAAACTTCCGATTCCTTATCCTAACTCAAACGATTTAAGCAATGGCTGCCAAAACAGATCTTTTTCAATCACCGGATTATTATTTGTTGGATGATCTTTTAACGGAAGAACACAAACTCATTCGGGAATCGGTTAGGAATTATGTAAAAAAAGAAATCTCCCCCATCATTGAAGACTATGCACA
>JBDKLG010000180.1:0-4027 GCA_039795695.1 Bacteroidota bacterium | reverse complement strand
CAGTCGCTATGTTTTTATTGTACGAGTCCTCGTTTTTTTTCTTAAAACTGAAAAAACACTTACTGCAAATGGGAATTAATTAAGTAGAAAGTGATTGATAAACCTGCTGAGTAGGTTATTTCCTTTGATATACCCTTACATAATCTATTTCATAACGAGCCGGGAAAGCTGTGCGCGACGGGTCTCCCCCATTTTGACCGCCAATTGCCAGATTAATCAGCATGTAATGGGGTTGTTTAAAAGGCTGAGAACCTGATCCGTCTTTATTGTTAAGTTTGTCCATTGGCGCATTGAGCAATTGCTGGTCATCTAGAAACAATTCAATTCCATTCTCATCCCAATCCATGCGCCAGGTATGAAAGAGCGATGCCCATTTAGCCCCTCCCAGCGAATCAGTTGAAAAACGGTTACTCAGCCATTCAGGCTTAAGGTCTGAGCCCATGCAGGCCACATTGGCCAATAACATTCCTCTGTAAAATTCAAGGATATCAATTTCTCCATTCCCTGGCCAGTTACCGGAATTACCGAGTGTCCACCAGGCAGGCCATAATCCTGCACTGATATCAATTTTTGCGCGTAATTCAAAGCGTCCATATTGCCATGAATGTAAGCCCTTTGTTAAAATACAGGCAGAACTATAGTCAATGGTCGGCCTGTTTTTTCTCCAGTCCTTTGTCCCTGCCAAAAATCCAGGATTCGGTTTATTTTCTTTCCTGGCTTCAATTACAAGGTTGCCATTTGTACAGTATGCATTCTCGGTTTGGTAAAACTGGAATTCCTGGTTGCGAACAAATCCCCTTTCATAAACCCAGTTAGCTGTATCCGGCCTACCTTCGCTGTTAAATTCATCATTCCAAACCAATTGATAGGTTTTTTGTTTTTCCTGTGCTTCGGTTGAAAAAAATAGGATCGTTGTGGCAAATAAAAAAATACACTTTATCATTGGAATCAGTTGAAATATGTAATAGTAAGAAACTGCTAAGCCAAATTTACCAATATCCGTTTATATTGGCATCCACTTCAAATTGTGTTATCTTACAATACTATCTATGGAAATAACCCATGTAGCCATATTAGGAAATTCTATAGCGGGAAACGGCAGTTCGGGCAGGTTTAGTACCTGGCTGGAGACTGAGTTAAGAAACAGGCAAATAACTTCTCAGGTATTTATGGCAGAATGGCCAGAAACATTGGATCAATTCTCTGATGTATGGATTCTTGGCGGCGATGGAACGATCAATTACTTCATTAACCAGTACCCTGATTGCAGCATACCCATTGCCTTGTTCAAAACTGGTACCGGCAATGATTTTGCCTGGAAATTGTATGGCAATAAATCCAATAAAGAACAACTGGATCACATTTTACAAGCTTCACCCAAGTGGATTGATGCTGGGAAATTCAATGATAGACTTTACCTCAACTGCATAGGAATCGGGTTTGACGGAGAAATTGTACAGTCGATGAAAACAATCCGTTTTTTAGGGGGTCATCTGGGATACCTCCTGGCTGTTATCATAAAAATATTCCGTTTCAAAGAATATACCTATACCATTGCAACGGCAAACGAAAGCTGGCAGGATAAGTTTTTGGTAGTTATGGTGGTTAACTCTTCCCGGGCTGGCGGGGGCTTTTTAATTGCGCCGGAAGCATCTATTACGGACGGATTATTGAATATGGTACTTTGTAAAAAGATGCCCATTCTAAAGAGATTGCGGTATTTGCCCATTATGAAAAAAGGAAAGCATACCCATTTGCCATTTGTGCTGATGCGTGAACTCAAAGCTGTTACCATCCTGCCTTCAAAAACTGTAGCAGTTCAGATTGATGGAGAGTTACACTATGCCGATAGGATTAACATTGCCGTATTAAAGGAAAAATTTCTTTTCCGGTATTAAAATTTAACAGCCGGTTAATCACTACAATTACATGCCCAATTGTTCCAATGCTTCCAACGGAATATCATACAACTGTTTATTGTCAGCTTCCACTTTTAACCTTCCTTCGGGGCCTCTGTTTCCGTGAATAAAATATTTCCGCATGGTAACTACTTTTCCCGAATACATCTTAGTTCCTTCCAAACTCTCATAACTGCGAAGCAGAACAGGCATAAAATCCGGATTTTTAATATTCCGAAACAGGTGAATGGACCTTTGTAAATTATTATTAATCTCTGCTACTTCATGGTAATAATAATCGTATTCAATTTCCTGGTACAATCTTTTATTCAGTTTTTCTATATAAACAGATCCGGAGTCAACTACTACAATATGTATTGCTGCCATTCACTAAGGTTTTAATATTTATGCAGGTTCGATACCTGCTGCCTCCATTTTTTGGTGAAACAATTCCGTTATATTACTTTTTAGCTCATTTCCAATATTCATGTCGGTAACCCAAAACGCTACAGTTAACTCAGTTGAAAACTTACGGATATTGCTTACAAGTATAGCTGGCCGGGGCGATTTCATGATTTCACTTTGATCTGCCAGTATATTGTCAATAATCTCTTCAGCACGAGGAATATCCGCAGCATTCCTGATTCTTATCATCATGGTAAATTTGCGGCTGTTATTAGTGCCGGTCCAGTTAATGAGCTGACGTGTTATCAAATCTGCATTTGGTATAATTACCTCACTTCCATCACCCGTAAGCAATTTACTGCTTCGTAGACCTATTTCCTTTACCCTTCCTGCCTTCCCGTCAACCTCAATTAAATCGCCTACATGAATGGGTTTTTCAAAGGCAAGTATGATTCCACTAATCAGGTTGCTGACGATATTCTGCAGGCCAAATCCAATACCAACACCTAATGCACTCAGGATAATCGTTATTTTATCCAATGGAATACCGGCAGCTCCTATTGCTAATAGAAAACCCATCGAATAGATAAGAATTTTTATCAGGATAATAGAACTTGCCAGTTTGTTCTTTTTGGAGCCTGCAACTTCTAAACTACTTGTATCCAGTAAAATGGAAATAATTGACACTACCAGGTTAGACAACCATATAATTAAAAAGAAAATGGCAATATTCCCGAATGTAAAATGAAAACTACCTATTTGACGATCTTTGACAAGCAGGTTCTGAATGCCTTCAATGGCATAATTATAAAAATTCAGGTTACGTACCAGAATCAACAGCCATCCGATAATGCCCAGTATTTGTAAGATTTTACTTATTCTTTTTTCAATGGCATTAAAGTTGATATATGCCCCCACACGCTTATTGTCGCGATAAGCATAGACCTGTAGCATCACATATTCTTCTGCTACTTCAACCCACCAATAAATGCACACGGCAGTGACAATATTGAAGTATGCTCCAAAACACAATACTTTACCCAATGTATAACGACCAAAAGTAATGAGCAGCATGCTTAGCAAGGACTGAACCATTAGCAGCCACAAAACCAGTCTTGCAAATTTGAAATCAGAGAGTACCGGTTGAAGTCTTTTTTTTGCAAACCATCCCAAAAAAACACCTATACAAGCTATACCGATAATGATCAATTGCTCAACCCTACCTCCCCACAACAACAGGTTTGCAATTGCTACAATACAAAAAAGAATAGCGATGATTAACCAGTAGTACCTAACCGGGTATAATTCACGCCAAAAAATAATTGTTCCTGAAATACCCATGATCAACCAAAGCAATTCTACATATATCATTGGCATGGCCGAATACATATACTGTGCAGCAACAACAATCATTAAAACCGAACAAAAAAATGGGTATTTGCTGATACGGGGTATTGCTGTTAAAAGATTGGCAGAAGGCCCCTGGGTCAATTGTTTTATTCCATAATAAGAACTGAATACCAACAAGAAAAACAGGAAAATATTGAAAATCCGAAAACGCAGGCTGCTATTAAAAAAATACGTCAATACCAGTCCCCCTTTTTGCACAGAATAATCCCATATTTTCCAGAAATGGTTCGTATCAGCTGCCTGATCCCAAATATAGGGTTGCTCTTTTTTCCAATAATTGGAAAGGTAATTGTTAATACCTGTGCTTACATTAC
>JBDKLG010000179.1:0-2961 GCA_039795695.1 Bacteroidota bacterium | reverse complement strand
CATTGGCATCGCCTGGCTTCTTATGGTTTGGAAAACGATTTGGAATATTGTGTTACTGCCGATAAAGCCAATATTCTTCCACATTACCAAAATGGCGACCTGGTACTTGTGTAAGCAGCCTTTTTGGGCAAACAAAGAACCTTGCAAGATACAACTTCCGTACATTTTTTACGAATCATTTCATGGATTTCATGCAAGATTTTTTTTATGCAAAAACATGCCTGTTTTTTTAACATTTCTGTCATTTTATAGGCATTAATTTTCAGTTTTCTCAACAGAAAGGCCCCGCTTTCCTTTACTTTTGCAAATTGGTCTTTTTTAATCCGGCCAGGAATCATTGACCACTCTTTCCTGATTCCTGACCAACCATTGAAACAGCTGATTTTAAAGAAAGGTTCATACAATCACCTATGGCACTACCCTATCTTGTTAAACATATTTACAATAGCGGCACGGAAGAAGTGATACGGCGCGGTAAAAAAATTCATGCCCTGGGCAATGTGGAATTGATTGAGTACGACGACCTGATGGCTGCTGTTGTATTCCGTGTAAAAGATGATGGGTATGCCACTTTTTATAAAGTACATATCAACCAGTTCAAAGACCCGAAAACATTATCTCTCCGCTGTAGCTGCCCCTATAATCTCTCCGAAATATGCCGACACAAAGCCGGCGCTCTGTTTCATTTACAGGACATGCTCGACAAAAACCTCCTGGGCGATAAAGAAACCGTTTATGACCAGCGACATACCGTGGTAAAAATGAAACAGCTGGAACTGAAGCTGATACGGATGCTGAGCGCACAGGAAAATTTTGAAGCGGCAGAAAACTACCTGCGCAGCAGCAGAAGCAATATTCTTGATGCAAAAGACGAGCGCGTACTGGCAGAGCTGGATTATGAAAATGAAAAATTCAAAATAGTTATCCAGAAAAACGAAGAAAGAAATTTCGATACCAGCTGTACCTGCCATTCCGATACAGAACACCCGCTCTGCGTACATAAAAATATTGTACTGCTGCAGTTACTGCATAACTATGGCCCCAATTATTTCGACAGCATCCGTAACTGGGACAAGGAAAAAAATAAATTACTGGCATTATACGGGTATTCCCTGTCCGACGATCTTGCAGGCAGGTTTGAATTCACTTATACCGACGGAAAACCTTTTTTAAGGGTCCTGGACACTAGCATCAAAAGAGTTGCCACACAAACAATGCCTGAAAGGCCACGCCAGGCAGATCCCGTATACAATACCCAGCCAATACAGGTTCCCGCCATGGTAGCAGAAGACAATTCAAAGACACAGCTGAAAATGGGTGTTGTAATTACCACCCACGAATTACAATACCCCTATGTACAACTGGAAGCTGTTCAGGGTGAAGCTGATGAAGAAGGGAAAAAATATATTACCAAGACAGTAAAACTGGATCTGGCCAAATTCATCAACACAGAAATATTTAATGAGGAGGATAAAATGCTGCTCCAGCAGTTGAGAAAACTGATGCCCGGAGAAGTAAGCCGTTACCTGAACCGCAATTCACCTTTTAGCGGTATCTGGGAAAATATTATTCAACAGCACAATGATGAACTGCCCGAAGAAACCAGGCATTTGATTAATGAATACCTGCACCCCAAATTCAAAAAACTGGTACAGGAACTGTCGGCAAGTAATTTTGTTTTTTACCTGCCTTCCAAAAAAACATTTACCACCGCTAATTTGCTGCAGGCCGAAATGGTGGAACAGCCCATCTCTCCTGAGTTTGAAGTGAATTATGCCAATGGTGTTTATACCATCGATTGCAGGATAAAACTGCCTCTGGCTGATCTGAATATTGCAGAAAATGAAAGCGAATCCAATTTATTGTTTCAATACCATAACCAGTTCTTTATCTGGCAGCGCCCGGAGGATATCAATTTAATTGAGAAGTTTCTGCCCTCCGGAAAAATACAGATTCCTGCTGAAGACTGGGCTGTTCAGCTGCAGCAATTCATCCTGCCCCTGTCGAAAGATTATCATGTACATTTTACCAATGTACAGAAGGAAGAAGTAAAAGACCTGAAACCGGAAGTAAAGATCAATCTCAAGGAAAAAGGAGAATACCTGCTGTTTCAGCCCATATTCAATTATCGCGGATATGATATACGGTCTGCCGATAAGGAAAAAGTGATCTTACCCCTTGCAGATAAACTACTTGTAATTCAAAGAAACCTCGAAGCGGAAAATGAACTGGTACAGAAAATAGAATCCCTGCATTCGGGCTTTATCCGTCCTGCAGAAGGAAATGTACTGGCACTAAGGGGTTCAGACGTTTTACGCAATAACTGGTTCTTCCTTTTTGTAGATGCGGTAAAGGACCTCAATATCCCCGTTTTTGGTTTTGAAGCACTGAAAAAATTCCGTTTCAATACAGCCAAACCATCTACCAAAATATTTATCAGCAGCAATACCGATTGGTTCGATGCAAAAATAGAAATACAGTTCGGGCAACAGAAAGTAACTGTTGAAGAAGTTAAAAAAGCGCTGACCAATAAGCAACAGTTTGTTCAGCTGGACGACGGAACCCTTGGTATCCTTCCGGAAGAATGGATTAAAAAATATTCCCTTCTTTTCAGGGTAGGCGATGGTAAGCAGGGAAATATGAAACTGAGTAAATACCATTTCAGTGTTATTGAAGAATTGTATTTACAACGCGATGAAGAGGAATTGTTTTTTCAACTGGAAGAAAAATATGAACG
This sequence comes from Bacteroidota bacterium, assembly GCA_039795695.1. Classification (GTDB taxonomy): domain Bacteria; phylum Bacteroidota; class Bacteroidia; order Chitinophagales; family Chitinophagaceae; genus Sediminibacterium. The sequence continues at coordinate 224 of JBDKLG010000179.1, read as the reverse complement.
GCTCAAGGGAAACCATTCGATCAAAGAAATTCCGGCACCGCTGCATTTGAAAGAAGTGCTGCGTCCCTACCAGGAAAGTGGCTTCCAATGGCTCAACTACCTGCGCGAAGTGCAGTGGGGAGGCATTCTGGCCGATGATATGGGTTTGGGTAAAACCATTCAGGCACTGAGTTTCCTTCATCACCTCAAAGAAGAAAACGGCAGCCTGAAAGCATTGGTGGTTT
>JBDKLG010000178.1:0-9103 GCA_039795695.1 Bacteroidota bacterium | reverse complement strand
TTTAGATGGTGTTTTGGGAGCAATGGTTTTTTCAGGTATTATCTGGCTGATCATATTGGTGATCTCATTGATTCATTTATTTCAGCGAAAAGAACTCAGGCAAACACCCAAATTAAGCTGGGCCGTTTTGATGATTCTTTTGCCATTTCTGGGATTGTTTCTCTACATCGTTATAGAAAGGCATGAAAAAGCCAAATCGCTGCTGGTATTAAAACTGGTTGGACTGGCGCTTTGTATATTTCTTTCTTATTACCTTATCTACAACAAAAAAGGAAGAGATGTAAGCCAGGAACAAGGTGTGAAGCTATCGGCCCAGGCCCTGTTTGATGCTTTCAAAGCCAATGAAACGGCTGCCAATGCAAAATACCTCGATAAAGCCATTGAAATGTCGGGTGAAGTATTGGAAATAACCACCAACCAGGATGGGAAAACTGTTGTAAATTTTAAAACCAATGACCCTTTTTTTGTGATCAATTGTACGTTTAAAACAGCTCCGGGAGCATTAAAACCCGGACAGACCATCACTTTCAAAGGAATCTGTACCGGCTATATTCCGGATGCCAATGTAGTTATTAACGAAGGAGTTTTAGTTAAATAAAAAGTATGAAATTAATTTTTTCTGCACTGTTCTGCCTGTTGTTTTTGGTAACAGAAACAAATGCCCAGCAAATATTTGCCACACGTAATGGTAAAGTAAGTTTTGTTTCTCCAACCGACGACGATGTAAAAGCCGTGAACAACGAAGCCACCAGCCGGATTGCAGACAATGGCCAAATGACTTTCAGTTTACTCATCAAGAGTTTCAAGTTTAAATATGCTGAAATGCAGGATCATTTTAATGACCAGTATGCAGAAAGCAGCAAATTTCCCAGGGCCGATTTTAAAGGAACCATCGTTAACCTCAAAGACCTGAACTTCAGTAAGGACGGGGTTTATAAAGTATCTGTAAAAGGGGATCTTACCCTGCATGGAGTAACCAAAAATATTAATGCTACCGGCAAAATTGAAATCAAGTCAGGTAAACCCGTTGCCTCTTGCCAGTTCGAAATAACCATGAAGGACTTTAACATTAATGCATCTTCCGTAACGGAAAAAGTGATGGTTGATGTAAGCTGTCAGTACCAATAAGGATTGAATCATTAAAAAATTATTTATGAAATTCTTTGTAAAAAGAGTCATGGCGATTTTTTGCCTATGCCAGATTTTCCTGCAACCCGGTTTTGCACAACAGGTAGACCTGTTTAAAATGCAGGACAGTGCCAGTGCTGCAGAAAAAGCCAACCTGCCCGAGCCGGTTGTGAATACTTTTTATTCAAGCAGGCTGGTGAACAGCCATACGGTAGAAATTCTGGGACCAGGCAGTATGGACTTCCGCATTAATCACCGTTTTGCACCCGTTAATATGGGCTTCTATGATTTTTTTGGCCTGGATTATGCTTCTATGAGACTGGGTTTTGATTTTGGTATTGCAAAAAACCTGATGGTAGGAATTGGCCGTTCTACTTATAACAAAGAATACGACGGCTTTGTTAAATACCGCCTGATGCGTCAAAGCAATGGGGCAGGTGGAAAACCCCTGTCGATAACCTGGGTAGGTACCATGTCCTATAAAAGCATTGATATGGCCCCTTCCCTGAAAGTAACCGGTGCAGACCGTACCGTTTTTACTACCCAGCTCTTATTTGGTGCCAAACTGAATGAAAACAGTTCCCTGCAAATTTCCCCAACCTATACGCATTATAACAGGGTGATAGGATTTACCGGAGGAGGTACCGATTTGTTTTCCATCGGCTTCCTGGCAAGACAAAAAATCAGCAAAAGAGTAAGCATCAATGCCGAGTATTTTCTGCAGACCACCCGGTTTGATGGAACCTATGACCCATTATCCATCGGGGTCGACATCAATACAGGCGGACATGTGTTCCAGCTGCATTTTACCAATGCTACCGGCATGAATGAGCATAGTTTTATACATGAAACAACCGGCTCATGGGGTAATGGAGATGTGAGAATTGGTTTCAATATCTCAAGAATCTTCACCATCGGCGGAAGAAAATAGTGTTAAGCAAATGCCGCTACCCTTAAGTGGCGGCCCAGGATAAGGCAGTTTAAAACCCAATATACCCCCCATGCAAGGGCTGGTGGCTTATTTTTTGAAATAAGCTGCCGGCCCTTTATCTTTGCAAGTCTTATTTCAGGCGGATTTGTTTATTGTTCGGCCTGTATTCCCGGAGTTTTCCGGACAATCGAACTAATAAACGTTTTGATGTGACTGCATATATTCCACCCAAAGCGTTTAATAGCCGGTTTTATTAATTCCTTGCCTTCTGGGTAAGAGAAAAATTTTGACTGTATGGGTATCAGAAAAGAACTGGAAAAAAGAATTTTAGTGATCGACGGGGCCATGGGTACCATGATTCAACGCCATAAACTAACCGAAGCGGATTATCGGGGTGAAAGATTCAAAGACTGGCATTCGGATGTTAAGGGCAACAATGATTTATTGTGTATTACCCAGCCGGAAATCATCAAGGGAATCCATAAACTATACCTGGCCGCTGGCGCAGATATTATTGAAACCAATACTTTCAGCAGCACCGTGATTGCGATGGCAGATTATGATATGCAGTCGCTTGCCTATGAATTAAATGTGGCAGCTGCCAAATGCGCCAGAGATGCCGTGAAGGAATTCATGGAACAACACCCCGGCTCTGCCAGCAAATTTGTTGCAGGAGCAATCGGTCCGTTGAATAAAACATTAAGCCTGTCGCCCGATGTAAACAATCCCGGATACAGGGCGGTAAGCTTTGATGAAGTGGTAGCAGCTTATTATGAACAAATCAAAGGGCTGGTAGATGGCGGTGTGGATGTATTATTGATTGAAACCATCTTTGATACGCTGAATGCCAAGGGTGCAATATTCGCGGCCAAAAAATATTTCCGCGACTTTGGAATGGAATTGCCCATCATGATCAGTGGTACCATTACTGATGCATCGGGAAGAACTTTAAGCGGCCAAACACTCGAAGCTTTTTATACTTCTGTAATGCATGCACAACCACTGAGCGTTGGCCTAAACTGTGCACTGGGTGCTGCTGAAATGAGAAGCCATATCGAAGAGCTGTCACAAATAGCCGGTTGCTATACTTCGGCTTATCCCAATGCCGGACTGCCGAATGCAATGGGCGAGTATGATGAACAGCCGCATGAAACAGCCCATTTTATTGAAGGATGGGCCAGGGAAGGCTTTGTAAATATTGTTGGCGGCTGCTGCGGAACCACGCCTGATCATATCAAACATATTGCCGATCATGTCAGGAGTATTTCACCAAGGGCTTTGCCGGTTTTAGAAGAGTCTTTGTAGTTTTCCCTTGAGCCTGAAAAACTCATTGCAAAAAATGTATGCCACTGGTTCCAGTTCTTTTACCGAACAACCGATTAAAAAATGAATTCAATAAACAGTTTGCCACCAATTGCTGCTGGCCGGTGTTTTAATAAAAAAATATGACACAAACATCCATCATCAAACCTTACTTGCGCTTGTCGGGCCTTGAACCCCTGGTAATAAGACCTGAAACCAATTTTGTGAATGTGGGAGAAAGAACCAATGTAACCGGTTCCAAAAAATTCGCAAGACTGATTCGTGACAACCAGTTTGAAGAAGCATTGTCGGTGGCAAGGCAGCAGGTAGAAAGCGGTGCACAGATCCTGGATGTAAACATGGATGATGCCATGCTGGATGGGATTGCTGCAATGACTACATTCATGAACCTGATTCAGAGTGAGCCTGATATTGCGAAGATCCCCATCATGATCGACAGCTCAAAATTTGACATTATCGAAGCAGGATTGAAATGCGTTCAGGGAAAATGTATTGTTAACTCTATCTCTATGAAAGAAGGAGAAGAGAAATTTATTGAACAGGCATTTACCTGTAAAGCCTATGGAGCAGCCATAATCGTGATGGCTTTTGATGAGGTGGGACAGGCCGATACCAGGGCAAGAAAAGTGGAAATCTGCCATAGGGCTTATGAAATACTCACTAAAAAAGTGGGATTCGCTCCCCAGGACATCATTTTTGACCCCAATATTTTTGCTGTTGCCACAGGTATTGAGGAACACAATAATTATGCGGTCGATTTTATTGAAGCTACCCGGGAAATCAAACAGTTAATGCCCCTTACCAAAGTAAGCGGCGGTGTTTCGAATGTGTCTTTTTCTTTCAGGGGAAACGATCATGTACGCGAAGCCATTCATTCCGTATTCCTCTACCACGCCATTAATGCAGGCATGGATATGGGTATTGTAAATGCAGGACAACTGGTGGTATACGATGAAATTGAACCCACTTTAAAGCAATTGTGCGAAGATGTTATCCTGAACAGAAATAATGACAACAATGAAGCCACTGAAAAATTAATAGCGCATGCAGAAACGGTAAAAGCAAAAGGTAAGGTAGAAGTGAGGGACGAAGCCTGGAGAAATGATACCGTTGAAAAAAGATTGTCGCATTCACTGGTAAACGGCATCACAGAATATATAGACCTGGATACAGAAGAAGCCCGGCAAAAATATGCCACACCACTGGAAGTGATTGAGGGCCCTTTAATGGATGGCATGGGTATTGTAGGCGACCTGTTTGGTGCAGGAAAAATGTTTTTACCACAGGTTGTAAAAAGTGCGAGGGTAATGAAGAAAAGTGTGGCCATTCTTACCCCCTATATAGAAGCAGAAAAAGAACAGAGAAAACAGGCCCACCTGGCCGCAGGTACCGCCAACAGCGAAGCTGCCGGCGCTGCTAAAATATTGCTGGCAACCGTAAAAGGAGATGTACACGATATTGGCAAAAATATTGTAGGCGTGGTATTGGGCTGCAATGGCTACGACATCATTGATATGGGCGTAATGGTGCCTTCAGATAAAATTCTGGAAACCGCACAAAAAGAAAAAGTGGATATTATTGGCTTAAGCGGGCTGATAACCCCTTCCCTGGATGAAATGGTACATATTGCCAAAGAAATGAAGAGAAGAGGAATGACCCAGCCACTCTTAATTGGCGGCGCTACAACTTCCCGTATTCATACAGCGGTAAAAATTGCCCCGGAATACGAAGAGGGTGTTGTGCATGTTCTGGATGCATCCAGAAGCGTAACCGTTGCCGGCTCTTTATTGAGTAAAGAACAGAAACCTGATTTCTTAAACGGTATCAAAAAAGAATACACACAATTGAAAACCGGATTCGACAATAAAAAATCAATAAAGAATTATTTGACTTATGCAGAAGCGCTTCAGCATAAAGTAAAAGCAGACTGGCATAACCATACCACCCATACCCCTTCCTTTACCGGCACCAGGGTATTTGATAATTACGATTTGTTGGAACTCCGCTCCTATATTGACTGGAAGCCATTCTTCATCACCTGGGAAATGCATGGCAATTTTCCTGAAATCCTTACAGATGGGGTAGTTGGGAAGGAAGCCACCAAACTATACAACGATGCCAACGCTTTACTGGATAAAATCATTGCCGAAAAATGGCTGACCGCCAGGGGAACCATCGGGTTCTGGGAAGCAGCAAGTGAGGATGATGATATTACCGTTACTGCCAATAAGGAAACGGTAAAGCTTTCCTTTCTCCGACAGCAGATCAAAAAAGCTGCCGACCAGCCAAACCTTTCACTGGCCGATTTTATTGCGCCAAAAGCAAGTGGTAAAAAAGATTTTATTGGCGCTTTTGCCGTTACCATCGACGGAATTGAGAGCCACCTTAAAAAATTTGAAGCAGCACATGATGATTACAACAAAATCATGCTGCAGGCACTGGCCGATCGATTTGCAGAAGCATTTGCAGAAGCCATGCACCTGAAAGTTAGAAAAGAATATTGGGGCTATGACAAAGATGAACAATTAAGCAATGAAGCGCTTATTAAAGAGCAATATACGGGTATACGACCTGCACCCGGATATCCCGCATGCCCGGATCATACAGAGAAATACAAATTGTTCGATCTGCTGAAAGCCACTGATACCATTGGTATCAGGCTTACAGAAAGTCTTGCCATGTATCCGGCATCTTCTGTTTGTGGCTGGTATTTTTCTCATCCGAAAAGTCAGTATTTTGGTATAGGCAAAATACAGCGCGATCAGCTGGAAGCTTATGCCGAAAGAAAAAATATGCCATTAAGCGATGCGGAAAGATGGTTAAGCCCCGTGTTGGAATAATTGAACCATAGTACTACCACCCGTTAAAGTTATTTTGTGAAAGCAGTTAGTAAAATATTATTGGTAATGCTGGCATTACCCTTTGCATCCAGTTCGCAGGAAAAAACCAAAGAAAGAAAAGGTGAATTTTATTTTTCCTGGGGCTACAATAAAGAATGGTATACCAATTCCCATGTGAAAATAAGCCAGCCGTCTTTGAACAACCAGTATACTCTCAACAATGTTATCTCGCATGATCATCCGGGCTGGGATGAAGGACTGCTAAGCATTCCATTAAGTATACCACAATACAATTACAGACTGGGCTATTTTTTCAACAGGGAAAAAGGACTGGCATTGGAAATCAATTTTGACCATACCAAGCATTTAATCCAGGATGGACAGGATGTGAAATTAACAGGAACGTTAAATGGCCGACAGGTAGATTCAACCATTCGCTTTTCCGAAGCCAACGGTTTTTATTATTACCTGAACAACGGAGCCAATTTTCTATTGTTCAACCTGGTAAAAAGATGGAACTGGAATAAAAGCAAATCAGGAAAATTCAAGCTTGATGCATTGGCCAAAGCAGGTATTGGTCCGGTGATACCGCATGTACAGAACAGTTTTTTCGGCAAAGCCAATGACCCCGGCTTTCAGATAGGCGGATGGAATATGGGTGTAGAAGCAGGGCTGCGCGCTACTTTTTATAAGTCTGTATTTCTTGAGTTTACCAATAAACTGGATTATGCCCGCTATTCCAACCTGCAAATTTATCAGGGAACAGCCAGGCAGGCTTTCGGAACCTATGAGCTTATTTTGAGCCTGGGTTTTACTTTGCCGGCAGGAAAAAAATTGTAAAATAGTGGCAGTGGTATAAATGCCATAAGCCAAAAAATTGCTTTGCTGTTAACACAAAACAGCAGGCTTGCCAAATCCCTATCTTTTTTCAAACAGCCACCACAAAAGCTTTCTGGGCTTTACGGTATAATGCCTGGATATATAGGTTTGAATATATTCCATTGCGGCATCAATATCATCTGTTAAAAGCAGGAGCTTTTTATCCTCTTCCGATACTGTGCCATTGTTGATCATGGTATTGATGGTATCCATTAAGGGAGCAAAAAATTCTTTCCCGTATAAAACAATCGGAAAATCATTGATTACTTTGGTTTGGGCAAGGGTGATGGTTTCAAAAAACTCATCCATGGTGCCAAAGCCACCGGGCATGATCACAAATGCATAGGAGTATTTTACCAGCAACACTTTTCTGATAAAGAAATAATCGAAAGTGATCCATTGCTGCATGTAGGGATTGGGCTGCTGTTCGAAAGGGAGTTTGATATTACATCCCACAGAATTGCCCCCATTCTCAAAAGCCCCCCGGTTGGCGGCTTCCATTACACCGGGGCCCCCGCCCGTCATGGTTGTAAAACCCAATGCCGCAATTCTTTTTCCAAACTCTCTGGAAGCCTCGTAATAAGGATGTCCTTCCTTAAACCTGGCCGAACCAAAGACGGTAATACAGGGACCTACAAAGTGAAGGGTTCTGAAACCTTTCACCATTTGCCAGAAAACATCCCAGGCAAAAAGAAATTCGTTGATGCGCGGTTTTGGGCCATCCAGGTAAACAGATTCTTTTGCAGGTATGATTCTTTTCGTTTTTTTCATAAACAGGTCTTATATTCAATCAGGTTTCAAATTAGCACAAAATTTGCTGTAGGAAAGATACCAAAACAACCCTGCTTTATGAACGCACTGAAAAGTAAATTGCTGGTACTGGCCCTTTTCCACTGGCTGCTGGCTTTAACACAGCCACTAACAAAATTTCAGCAGTTAAGGTGTTTTTCCGCTACCGGTCCGGTAATGGCTTACTGGCAACATGCCGCTGTGCAAAAAACATTCCTGTCTGATCTAAGCCGGACTTTACAGCAATTTCAGCTCCCGGCTTTGTCAGATACCGTTTCTCTGAAAGTCGAATACCTGGCTGCGGGTGCCAAAATTGACAAAGTAAAACCGGCAATTACAGGGCCTGAAGAATCGGGCTCTTATCAGTTATTCCTTGATATGTATGAAGTGGAAGCGGCTTATTTCTTTAAATATGCCGATAAAGAAATGGCCGACTCGGCGATGATGAAAAGAACCCGCTCTGTTTTTATTATAGAAGCCACCCTTTTTAAAAACGGCGAAGGCCAGGTTTTTAATGAAATACTGAATATTGCTTTAAGCAATTCGCAAACACCCGGTATGGGCAGCCTATATGGAAACGCTGTTTTTGTGAAAAGCATCTCAACCACGCCCATAGGTTTTACCGAAATGCTCAAAGCCGCTACAAGAATATTATTTGATCCGAAAAATGACCTGGCAATGGTAGAAATAAAAGTGCCTCCCGCATTCCTGTCCGACAATTATATTCAGCCCCTTATTCACCAGCAACCAAGGATATTTGTTACAGAAAATAAGGGCATTGCCTCTTTCCAGCTACAGCAGCAAACCGAAATGATCCGCTTTGGTATGCCCATCTACCAAGAAATAAAAATCAAGGGGAAAAAACCTGAAAAATACCCCGACACACTTGAGATGGCCATTAAAAACAGTACGAATTATGAAGGTTCTGATTTTGTTTTTTTGCACCAGGAATGCAGGGATGTAGTAAGGGATAAAAATTACGGACTTACTTTAACCACACAAATCAATCCGGATATTGCCATTCCCGGAGAGGGATTGTTTACCCATTTTCTGCCCGGACCCTATAACTGGCTTTTCCTGGAAAAAGATACCGTGGCCGTATTCTCCATTGATAAATGGGTGATAAGCAGCAAAAACAGCCAGATACTGTACCCCGATAAAATTTCCAACGGTTTTGATACCAGCGCCGTACTTACTATTGCCGACCCTTTTC
>JBDKLG010000177.1:0-5869 GCA_039795695.1 Bacteroidota bacterium | reverse complement strand
ATTTTTTTAAAAAATCCTGTCTCTTTTCGCTCATATTCTTCCCCTCCAAAGCCGGCCCTCCCGCCGCTACTACCCTTACAGGATTTCCGCAGGTATGTGCATCAATACAGGTAAAAACATGGCCCGATAGTTTTTTTTTCGGATTTTGATGATAGTCTAAAGGATTGTTTATCATAGATTTAAGCTATAATTAAGCGAAATATTTGAACATTTATTGAATTTGTAGTATAATTACTACTTTCTTTGCATTCGGAATGGAAACTTACGGAAAAATATTACTGGTTGCGATGCCTGCTTTTTTGGTACTGATTCTCGTTGAGAAATGGTATGGCTGGAAAAAGGGCAATGAAACCGTGCACACACTGGACATGATTTCCAGTTTAGCTTCGGGTATCACCAATTCGGTGAAAGATGTGCTGGGATTAGGTTTTGCAATCATCTCTTACGGATGGCTTGTTGATCACCTCGCAATTGTGCATGTTCAGTCTTCCCTTGCCCTCTATATCATTGCTTTCTTTGCGCTGGACCTGATGGGTTATATTGTGCACAGAATAGACCACGAATACAATTTTTTCTGGAACGCACATATTGTTCACCACAGCAGCGAAGAGTTTAATCTTGCCTGTGCACTCAGACAAAGCATTTCAACTATTGTAAGGGTGTTTACGATTTTCCTGCTGCCCGCAGCTTTATTGGGTGTTCCCGGAAAAATCATTGCAGTAGTTGCCCCCCTCCATTTGTTTGCACAGTTCTGGTACCATACCAGGCATATCAATAAAATGGGCTGGCTGGAAAAAATAATCGTTACACCTTCTCATCACAGGGTTCATCATGCTATCAATAAAGAGTATATGGACAAGAATTATGGGCAGATTTTTATTTTCTGGGATAAATGGCTGGGTACTTTTCAGGAAGAGTTGCCCCATGTGCCTCCGGTATATGGTATTACCCGCCCTGTAAGAACCTGGAATCCCATCAAAATAAATTTTATGCACATGGGCTTATTAATCAGCGATGCCTGGCATACAAAAAATATGCGGGACAAGTTCCGCATCTGGCTGATGCCTACCGGATGGCGCCCGGCTGATGTTGCAGAAAAATATCCTGTGTACAAAATTGAAGACGTTTACCATTTCGAAAAATACCATACTACAGGCAGTACTTTTTTCAAAGCCTTTATCTGGATACAACTTGGTATCCTGCTTTTGCTGATCAGTTATCTCTTCGGAAACCTTGCGCTTATTGGTAGTCCGGGGATTTTCGTGTACGGGGCTTTTGTTTTTGTTTATGTTTATGCACTCACAGAATTGATGGACAGAAACCCCAATGCCTGGATATATGAACTGGTTAAATCCTTGTTTGGAACCGGTACAATTTTTTACCTGAACGACTGGTATGGCATCAACCGGATCAATGAAAATTTTAATTTTATTTTCATCCCCTATTTTCTCATCTCTGCAACCCTTGCCATTTATTTTTCGGTAGTTGAACCGAAACTTGAGCGGGCAATAGATTGATTTTTCGGATTCAGGCTGCTTGGCAGCCTGCTAAATTTCTAACAAGCGTATTGCCTGCACCAATGCAGCATCATCCCAATGCATCTTTCTTCCACGCATTATTTACCAGGCGTAAAATGCCCAGGGGGTTTTCATTCTTTAAGGCATCAGGCAAAAAGCTATCCGGACAATTTTGGTAACTCAGGGGGCGAACCCATCTTTTTACTGCATGTATACCCACGGCAGTAAAACGGGCATCGGTAGATGCAGGAAAAGGGCCGCCATGAACCATGCTGGGACAAACTTCCACACCTGTTGGAACCCCATTGAATACAATCCTTCCGGCGATTTGTGGAGCAATTTTCAATAAGGAACTGTAAGTGCTAAAATCTTTATCAGTTCCCATCAGCGTAGTGGTTAACTGTCCTTCCAGGCTTTTCCATGCTTCGGCCAATGCTGCTTCATCTTTACAGGCAACCACCAAAGAATAGGGACCAAAAATTTCCTCCTGCAGCAAAGGATTGGATAGAAAAGTTTTGCCATCTACTTTTGCAACGGTAGGAATTGCTTCCATCTCATTTGCATTGCCTGAAGATTGTGCCAGTAAGCTGATATTTTTTTCCGCCATCGCCTTTTCCATTTTTTGCTGATAAGCTTTGTAAATGCCGGCGTGCAGCATTTTTGCGGGAGCAATGGCCTGTATTTCACCGGACAAAGCTTCTAGAAACAGGTGCAATGATGGCGATTCAATGGCCAGTAATATTCCGGGGTTGGTGCAAAACTGTCCGGCTCCCAATGTGATGGAGCCTGCATATTGCTTGGCAAGGGTAGCGGCATTTTTTTCCAGTGCATCGGGTAAAAGAACAACGGGGTTTACACTGCCCATTTCTGCAAAAACAGGAATCGGTTTTTTTCTTGCCGCAGCATAATCATACAAAGCTTTACCACCCGAAAAAGACCCGGTAAACCCTACTGCAGCTGTATGTTCATTTTGAACAAGTGCTTTTCCTGCTTCAAAAGAAGTTTCAGTTACATGCTGAAAAATGTGTTTGTCCATATTCAAAAAATGCAATGCTTCACTAATGGCAGCTGCCACCATTGTGGATGTTTGCAAATGTGCGGGATGTGCTTTTACCACAACGGGGCAGCCTGCAGCCAGCGCACTGGCGGTATCTCCTCCCGCAGTAGAATAGGCAAATGGAAAATTACTGGAACCAAAAACCACAATGGGGCCAATAGGGACCAATAATTTTCTGATATCGGGTTTGGGAGGGGTCTTATCGGGAATAGCCGTGTCAATGCATGCTTCCAGCCAGGACCCTTCACGCAGCATTTGGGCAAACATGCGCAGCTGCATGGTAGTTCTGCCCCTTTCGCCCTGTAATCTTGGTAGTGGAAGATTGGTTTCTTCCTTTGCTTTTTCCAGCAATGCATCTCCAAGAGATTCAATATTGCCGGCAATGGTTTCCAATAAAACAGCCCTTTGTTCGTAACTGTATTGCTGAAACGGTTGAAATGCATCAGCCGACTGCTGCATCACGGATGCTGTAACAGATAAATCATTCATAAAATCGTGTTAGGATACAACTAATTGTAAATATTCGGGTAAGCTTGGACGTGTAGCAATGCCCTGGTTAATGGTTGTCAATACCTGCTCCCGCTCGGTTCCGGTCAATACCAGTCTTGGAGGCCTTACCTGCTCAGATCCAATACCTGCCTGTGTTTCAGCCAGTTTGATGTATTGCACCAGTTTGGGATGAATATCCAGTTCAAGCAATGGCATGAACCAGCGATAGATGGCTGTTGCTTCAGCAATATGCCCGGCTTTTACCAAACGATAAATGGCCACCGTTTCTCTGGGAAAAGCACATACCAGTCCCGCCACCCAGCCATCGGCCCCCAGTAACATTTCTTCCATTGCCAGTGTATCCACACCACATAAAATTTTGTACCGGTCGCCAAAACGGTTTTTTAACCTGGTCACATTGGTCACATCACGGGTGGATTCCTTGATTGCAGTAATATTGGCTGAGCCGGTCAGGTCCTCAAACATATCAGGCGTAACATCAATCTTATAGTCAACAGGATTGTTGTAAATCATGATGGGAAGATCTGTCGATTGTGCAACCGTTGTAAAATAAGTAACCGTTTCCCGGTGATCTGCCTTATAGCGCATGGGTGGCAATATCATGATTCCACCGGCACCCCATGCTTTTGCATAGGCAGCCTGCTGCAAAGCATCTCTGGTGCTGCCTTCTGCAATATTCAATACCACCGGCACTTTCCCTGCAACTTTTTCAATGGTAAATTTTACCAGTCTTTCTTTTTCATCGTTGGTTAATACACTGGCTTCTCCCAAAGTACCTCCCAGTATGATTCCGTTTACACCTGCATCAAGCTGGGCCTGCAAATTTTTTTCAAACAAAAACATGTCCAATTGGTCATCTGCCGTAAACTTGGTAGTAATGGCGGGAAATACCCCTCTCCAGTCAATTTGCATAAAATTAATTTTGGTGGCTAAAGATAATCAAAACAGCATGTATTATAATCCCTTCACAATCAGTTGAATTGAAATTATTCTTTATTTTCGGCCAAAATCGTTTTAGCATGCATTTGTTGTGGAAAATAGCTCAAAAAGCAGAAAGAAAATGGTGGCAGATTTATTTAAAGGACAAGGATGTAATTAATTACCAAAAATCTAAAACCGATTATTGGACCAATTTATTAGCCTCTGTTTCAGAGGTAGCTTCCGTATCTCCGAATGATCAAATATTGGATGCCGGCTGTGGGCCTGCGGGAATTTTTATGGTTTTTTCGCAGCATAGGGTTACTGCTTTTGATCCACTGTTAGAAAAATATGCATCGGACCTTCCGCATTTTTCAAAAGCCAATTATCCCCATGTTGACTTCCATACCGCAGTGGTTGAAGAGTTCTCATCTGAAAAAAAATACGATCTCATCTTTTGCATGAATGCCATCAACCATGTTTTTGATATTACGAAAGGATATAAAAATCTCGCATCCCTGTTAAAACCGGGGGGCAAACTGGTTATCTCCATTGATGCGCACAACCATCCTTTTTTCAAATACCTGTTCAGGTTTCTTCCCGGCGATATTCTTCATCCCTGCCAGTATGACCTTGCTGAATATGCAGCTTTCCTGCAGCAGCAGGGTTTGGTCATACAAAAAACAGTAAAAATAAAGTCATCCTTTTTTTTCAATCACTATGTGCAGGTTGCAGAAAAAAGTTAAGCTATCGTTTATACGACTTCTCCTTCCAAATCATAATCATAGGCTTTGGTAATTTTGACCTGCACAAAATCGCCGATGGTTAGTCTTTTGGGGGAATGAACCACTACTTCATTGTCTACTTCCACACTGTCAAATTCTGTTCTTCCCAAATACCTGCCGGCTTCTTTTTTATCAATCATCACTTTGAAAACCTTTCCTATTTTTTCCTGGTTTTTTTCTAAACTGATTTCCTGCTGCAGTTCCATGATTTCCTGTGCACGCAGGGCTTTCTCTTCATCTGAAATATTGTCTTCCAGCGCATAAGCACCTGTGTTTTCTTCATGGCTATAATTGAAAATGCCCACTCTGTCAAAGCGGTGTTCCTGCAGAAAAGCTTTCAATTCGGCTACATCTGCTGCTGTTTCTCCCGGGAAACCTGCAATCAGCGTGGTTCTCAGGCAGATGCCGGGTACACGTTCCCTTATCTCATGGATGAGTTGCGTCATTTCTTCCCTTGTAATATTTCTCCGCATGGCATCAAGCATGTGATTACTCGCATGCTGCAGCGGCATATCGAGGTATTTGCAGATATTGCTTCTCTCACGCATCACATCCAGTATTTCCATCGGAAATTTACTCGGATAAGCATAATGCAGGCGAATCCATTCAAGCCCTTTTACATCGGCCAGCTTATGCAAGAGTTCGGGCAATGCTCTTTTTTTGTAAATATCCAGTCCGTAATAAGTAAGTTCCTGTGCAATCAGCATGATTTCTTTCACCCCTTTTTTTACCAGGGCTTCTGCCTCAGTTACCAATGCTTCAATGGGCCTGCTTATATGCTGTCCGCGCATGAGGGGAATGGCGCAAAAAGAACAGGTTCTGTTGCAACCCTCGCTTATTTTTAAATACGCATAATGTTTGGGGGTACTCAGCATACGTTCACCCAGCAATTCTGCCTTATAATCTGCATCAAACTGTTTGAGCATCTGGGGCAGTTCCAGGGTACCGAACCAGGCATCCACTTCGGGCATTTCTTTTTCCAGATCAGCGCGGTATCTTTCGCTTAAACAGCCTGTTACATACACTTTATCCAGCTTACCCCTTCGCTTCAGTTCAAGCTGGTCCAGTATGGTATTGATGCT
>JBDKLG010000176.1:0-3891 GCA_039795695.1 Bacteroidota bacterium | reverse complement strand
AATGCCTGTTTTATAGCCATAGCGTTTCATGATAAAGCCGGCAGGCAATGCCATCACGAAATAGGCGATGAAGACAGCAGAATCTACCAGTGATGACTGTAGTGTAGTCAGACTGAAGGATTTTTTTAAGTGCGGAATCAGTATAGGATCAAGATTGTGCACAAAACCCCACATAAAAAAAAGTGAGGTAATCATGATAAAAGCAAACCTGGTGGCATTACGGGATGGCAGCATCTTAGTCAGCATTGGTATTTTCAGAATGAAAATAACGCAATTCAGCTATAAGACTATCGGCTTTGAACCTATATTTTTCAATGGAGAAGAAGTTTGGGGTAGTTTTTTGAATGCTGATAGTCAGGCTTGGGGCCCTTCTGTTCTGTCTACCCTCCTGCTGCCGGCATAGAGTTCATATTCCAGTAAGCGACAGTCAATCGTAGCATTGAAAAACTCAATTCTTCTGGAAGGCTTTAGCCTTATTTTCTTTGCCAGATCCAGGTTTCCGGTAAAAACATATCCTGTATAGCCTTTGCATTCATTTTTAAGAAAATCACCCATTGCAGCATAAGTAGCATTTAATTCAATTTCATCCCCCAGCCTTTCCCCATATTCAGGATTGAACATGATAACACCCGATACATTTTGAGGAATGCGGGTATCTTCAAAATTGCATACCTGAAAATCAATCAGGTGATCCACACCCGCGGCCCTGGCATTTGTTTTGGCAATATTCACGGCTAATTCACTTCTATCTGATGCAATAATGGTTATCTCTTCCGGGTCTTTTACCCCTTCTTCCATTTTCTTTCTTTCCGTTTCATAATAAACAGGCTGATAGCCTTTGATATGCATGAATGCATACTGATTCCTTAACAAACCGGGCTTTCTATTCGCAGCAATCAAAGCAGCTTCTATGGCCAGGGTTCCCGATCC
Organism: Bacteroidota bacterium; assembly: GCA_039795695.1. Taxonomy (GTDB): domain Bacteria; phylum Bacteroidota; class Bacteroidia; order Chitinophagales; family Chitinophagaceae; genus Sediminibacterium. The sequence continues at coordinate 2,961 of JBDKLG010000176.1, read as the reverse complement.
GCACATCGGATTGATAAATGGAGAAATCCTGTCCCATTTGGTAGACAAAAGCGTAGCAGCAGCCAATGCCTCAAGCATGGGTGCTTTGCCGGGTAATTTCCGATAGCCGTGCTTCGCCAGTGTTTCACCTGAAGTATCGATAAACACTTCTGCTTCTGCGTATTTCCAGTATAAATAAATGACCGCACCGGTTAATGCAGACCCGGTGGAAGGCCTCTTACCCGCTACTTCCCTCATCCGGTCAACAATGGCATCTTTTACCCTTAAATTGGCAAATAAATTAGTCTGGATGCTTGTATGAAACACATTGCTGGTTACAGAAAAATACCCCTCCGGATCAATAATTGTTTCCCAATTCACATCGACCAGCTGATCATACAAATCATCCGGATTATTGCATTCAAAGGATTTGAGTGAATACATTACCTGACTTGCGCAACGCAATTGCAGGTTCAACCTAATGCAGTCTACCATGTTTCCCCTCAATTCAACACCTGTTTGAAAGGATTTTTCAACAACAAATCCCAATTCTTCCACTTCTTTTTGTAATGCCGGAGAAAGCCATTTATGGCAGGTGATGATGATTTTGCCGTTGGTTGTAAAAGGTTGCATTGGTACAAACATAGTATTTAATCGGTTTCCGAAGAATTAACCATCCATCCTCGCTTTAATTGAATTGTTCTCATTTAGTAAATAATAAGATTTTTTATACGATATTATCGCATACTGGAGCCAATCTTCGTATTTTAGGTTTCCATAAAACCTGTTTATGCCACTCGATCCCGACCATTGGGTAACTAATTATTCAGACGCATTATACGGGTACACTTTAGCCCGTATAAACGATTCAGGCATTGCTGAAGATATTGTTCAGGAAACATTTCTCAGTGCCTGGAAAGCCCGTGAACAGTACAAAGGGGAAGCTTCTGAGAAAAGCTGGCTCTATAGTATTTGTAAGAACAAAATCATCGATTACTACAGAAAAAAATCAAAAAATATCATGCAGCCATTGGATGATCAGTCTGGTACAGCTGTTTTTTTTGATGAACTGGGGCATTGGACAGAGCAGGCCAAGCCCGGGAATTGGGAAGAGCCCGGTGCAAGAATTGAAAGCAGGGAATTCTATCAAGTATTCAATGACTGTAAGAAAAAATTGCAGGAAATGCAGCAGGCTGTTTTTTCAATGAAATACCTGGAAGACCTTGATGCAGCCGAAATTTGCGCCATACTGGGTATTTCTTCTTCAAATTACTGGGTAATCATTCACCGGGCGAAATTGCAATTGAGAACCTGTCTTGAAAAGAACTGGTTAAAAATCACTTAGTTATTACTTGTTTACCCCCTTTGCAGTACTCCTTATTTTACTGAAAATTCTGTGCAATTATTTGCCTACCTGAATCATTCTACGGTTAATTCTTTTCGCAACGACTGATCATCGAGTGAATGGCGTCCTACAATTACCTCATATTTTCCCGGTTCAACTATCCACCCTTTCACTGCATCATAATAGGCAAAATCTTTTGCCGGAACAGCTAATTTGACGCTCTTTGTTTCTCCTGGCTCAAGCATCAGTTTCTTAAATGCTTTCAACTCTTTGACCGCCCTTTCCACTTTTGAACTGCGCGCACCGATATAGAGCTGTACGACTTCTTCTCCTGCAACTTTACCCGTATTGGTTACCTTTACTGTTACATTCACAGTTCCGGTTTTGTTGATGCTCTTATCGGCCAATTGCAGATCACTTAATGAGAAAGAAGTATAGCTCATACCGAATCCAAAGGGAAATGCGGGCTGTACCGCATCATGCTCCATTTTGCGGTACCCATGCCAAAGGTCATAAGTGATTTTCGATGCATCTTTATCGAATAAGGGTAAATCCTCGGCACGTTTGGGAAAAATACAAGGTAGTTTCCCACTGGGGTTTACCTTTCCAAGTAATACATCTGCAAAAGCACGGCCCCCCTCCTGACCCGGATACCAAAGCATTAATATGCCCGCTACCTTTTCCCGCCAGGGTTCTGTAATGACGGCACTCCCTGCCATAATTGCAACGATTGTTCTCGGGTTAACTGCTGCAACTGTTTCGATCAGTTTTTCATCAGCCTCACTAAGCCTTAGTGAACTTCTGTCGCCACCAAAAACAGTAGAACCTCCGATTGCTTTATAAGCTGCCATTTTACCCGCAAATGGTAAGTCTTCGGCAGTAGGTTTAGGAAAATGAGCCGTCCATGGCCCCGATGATTCAGGTAAAAAATATTCACCTTCATCCAAATAAGTATAACCTACAACTACAACAGCTACATCGGCGAGTTTTGCCGCTTTTGCTGCACGTGATAAATCAGTTGCATCATCACTATTTATCGTAAAAGGAGCACCTATTGCAGACGTAAGACCCGCCAGGGGTGTTACCACGTATGCTGGTTGTGTGCGGCTGGAACCATGATCACCTGTATTGGGCATATCTGCAAGCTTCCCAAAAACAGTAATCGTATGTACTGCATTGGTAAGGGGCAATAAATTGTTTGCATTTTTCAGAAGAACAATCCCTTTTTGTGCTGCCTCAAGCGATAAACGCCTATGCGCTTCAGAACCAATTATATCGGTTGAATAATTCTTCGGGTCACGTCCCTGCCCAAACCTTATTTCCTGCCGAAGCATGCGTAACACTGCTTCATCAATTACAGACACAGGCACTTCTCCCTTTTTTACCAATTCAGGCAAAAAACGATGAAAGACATTTTTTACAGGCATCTCAAGATGTTGCCCTGCCAATGCAGCTTTTTTTGCATCGCGTAACCCGAAAACCCAGTCAGACTGCACATATCCTTCAAATCCCCATTCTTTCTGGAGAATATCGGTAAGCAGTACTTTGTTTTGTCCAGCCCATTCCCCATTCACACTATTGTAAGAACTCATAACAGAAGCAACACCCTCATCCACAACCCGTTTAAAATGGGGTAA
>JBDKLG010000175.1:0-6261 GCA_039795695.1 Bacteroidota bacterium | reverse complement strand
TTCGTCGTCTATAGCGATGCAGTGTATCATCAGGTTATAATATCTAGATTTACAATATATACATTGTCTTTTATCTCGGTAACCAACCGGTGTTTGTCGGGGTACATCAATTCCAGCCGTCTTTTCACATTGTTGATGCCGATGCCCGTGTTCTCTAACAGTCTGTTATCTGTTACCACAATGGAATTTTCCGATCTGAAATAGACAATATTTTTATCAGTCCTGATCTCTATGGCAATCCTGGATGCTTCTTTTGTACTTACGCCGTATTTGAATGCATTTTCAACAAAGGGTATAAAAAGGAGGGGGGCTACCAGGATATTTTCTGTATCGCCATCCAGAGAAAATGCAAGGGTTACTTTATCCGTCAGCCTTACTTTCTGCAACTCGATAAAGTTTTTTGTAAAATCCACTTCATTGCTAAGCGGTACTAAATCGTGTTGTGTTTCTGTCAATATATAACGCATGATCGATGAAAGCTTCATGATAGCAGGTGCTGTATGCTCGCTTTTAACAATGGCAAGAGAATAAATATTGTTGAGGGTATTAAAAAAGAAATGAGGGTTGACCTGCGATTTCAAAAAGGAAAGCTCCGTATTTAATTTTTCGTTTTCGGTTTCCTTTCTATTTTGTTCTGTACGCAGCCAACGCTGAATAACAGATATGCTGGTACCCACAGTAAAAATCAGCAGAAAAAGCACGGTATTATAGGGATCGGCAACCGGGCTTCTTCTGCGCATCATGCCCGTAAAATGAGGTTTGCCCTTGTAGTCGGGGTTTCTGATGAATTCACGGTTCTGCGGGTTAAACAATTCCGGCTCGGCAATCATTGATGCTATCTGGCGGGGTAGGTATAGAAAAACAAAAAGACAAACAACAATGGAAGAAATGTACAAGAGCCATTTTTCTTTTACCAGCAGTTTGGGAATGAGGATGGTCGTATTGAAATAGTAAAACAAAACCAGAAAAACATTGTTACAAATGATATTGGCTAACTGATGATTGCTGAGATCGAATTCACGCATCCTGGGAAAGAAAACCAGGTAGGGTAATGTAAAAAAGCAAATCCATGCTGCCAGGTTTGCTATCAGGCTTACTATCGTTTTATTTTTTTTCAATGCTGCTTATTAAAAAGTTACTGTGAATTTAGTCCAGATACTCTGTTCCGGCACACTGTTTCCGCCGGACGGAAAATTGGCATTTGTGCCGGGTATATTGCTGCTGGTTCTTGCGGCACCGCCCCTGCCGGAAGGTACACCAACCAGGGAAGTGCTGCTGGTGAAAGACTGGCCTCCGCCGGGGTTTGCTGAACCGTTTAGTTTCCAGCCAATGCCAATGGGCTTTCCTGCTAATGAAGCAGGTGGGGCAATGATGCTGAAAGGAACCAGGTATTCGATAATTAATGCATTGGATTCATCCCAGTCAAAAGCAATATTGATACCCGTGGGCATGCCTATCAGCTGGGTTTTATCTTCCTGGTCATCAAATCCGAATGTTTTCATGAAAATCATATTGGCTGCTAATTTTTCCCTGATTTCTTTTGGGTCTGGAGGTGGGGTGCCGTTATTCCTTCCCCCGCCACTAAATCCTCCGCCTGATTCTCTCTTTAAAGGAAATTCAACGCCCGTTCCCTCTCTTCTCTTTCCTTTTTTATCGAGGTACATATTCATGCCGGTCGTCATTATCTTCATTTGCATACGTTGATCGCTAATTTTCAGGACCATGTATAAATTGCCTGCATCCTGATCGGCCATGAACTTGATCTGTGTGTCTTTATCTGTTTCCATTTTTTCTGCGGGCCATTCTCCTGCATTGCCATCTAATAAATGAACAATTTTCGCTGTATCGGTGTGGGGTACGTTTTCAGCTTCCAGACGGCTGATAGAAAAGAACCCTATACCACTAAAAATAATATATAGTAACTTTTTCATAGACGGGTTTGTGCCAAATCTATTCAGGAGTTCTAAGCAGTAAAAAAAATATGGGTGAAAGGGACAATGCCATCGGTAAAAATTAATAGGATTCTTCCCGGTTGGGGAAATCAGCTGATTTTACATCCCCGATATACTGCTTTACTGCTGTTGTTACCAGTTCCTGCAGGTTCAGGTATTTTCGGAGGAAACGCGGATTAAACGCGTTGTTGATGCCCAGTAAGTCATGCATTACCAATACCTGCCCGCTGCATTCATTTCCCGCCCCGATACCGATGGTGGGTATTGAGAGCAGCTTGTTTACCCTTCCTGCCAGTGCTGCAGGAATTTTTTCCAGTACCAGGGCAAAACATCCCGCTTCCTGCAGCAGCAGGGCATCCTGGATCAGCTTTTCTGCCTCTTTCTCTTCTTTTGCCCTTACGGTATAAGTGCCAAACTTGTAAATTGACTGGGGGGTAAGACCCAGGTGACCCATTACGGGGATACCTGCTGCAACAATCCGTTGAATACTGTCGGTTATCTCTATACCGCCTTCCAGCTTAACGGCATGCCCGCCTGTTTCCTTCATTATTCTGATGGCAGACGCTACTGCAATAGCTGCATTGGACTGGTAGGATCCGAAAGGCATATCTACTACCACCAAACAACGTTGAATGCCTTTTACCACGCACTGTGCATGGTAAATCATTTGTTCCAGGGTAATGGGAACAGTGGTTTCATTTCCTGCCATCACATTACTGGCACTATCGCCTACAAGGATTACATCAATTCCGGCAGCATCAAAAAGTTTTGCAAAAGAATAATCGTATGCAGTAATCATTGAAATCTTTTCAGCTTCCATTTTCATTTTCTGCAGGGTATGGGTCGTTATTTTTTTAACTTCGGTGTGGGTAGGCATTTGATTGGGTTTATTGTAAATAGTTAAGCCAAACAGAGTCCTGCTTCAAATAAGTAATATCTCAAAAAAGAAACGGGCTTTTTTAAGCGTCCACTCCTTTCAATGCCAGTGCTGAATAAAGGTGCTGAATCAATCCGTCGGCCAGGCCAATTTTGGGTACATAAATCTCATCTGCATCAGACCATCGCATTACATTGATATAAATCTGCAATGCAGGAACAATCACATCTGCACGGTCTTCGCGGAGCTTGTAGATATTGATCCTGTCTTCCAGCGAAAAACTGGCTATTTCTTTGTAGTAATCCTTTAATAGATCAAGGCTCAAAGGCCTGCCGTCTTTTTTCTTGCTCAGGGAAAATACTTTATTGATATTACCTCCGGTACCAATTGCCACGATTTTCTTAAAAGATTTTGTTTTCAGTTTGATAAAATCTTTTACCTCATTCCATTTCTCTTCGTCCACCATGTCTTTCAATATTCTTATTGTGCCGATATTAAAAGATTGTTTGAAAATCATTTTACCGTCTGCGAAAAAAGTAAGTTCTGTGCTTCCGCCCCCTACATCTATGTACAGATAGCTATGGTCTGTGTCCATATTCTCGGCCACATGGTTTTCATAAATGATGGATGCTTCCAGGTCGCCGCTGATGATTTCAATTTCCAGGCCTGTTTCGAGTTTTACTTTTCGGATAATGTCGGCACTATTCCTTGCATCACGCATGGCGCTGGTGGCACAGGCAATCACATTTTTAACACCATAGGCATTAATCAGGTGACCATAAGCTTTCATGGTTTGCAAAACCATCCCTCTTTTTTCTTTGGAAATTTCACCTTTCTCAAATACATCAAAACCCAAACGCAGGGGAACCCTTACCAGGTTTAATTTGTTGAATATGGGATTGCCGTATTTATCCTGTGATACATCGGTTATTAATAACCTTGCTGCATTACTTCCAATATCAATCGCTGCTAACCTCACGGGGTATTCTTTTTCTTGTAGAGATAGTGGTAGGTTTCTATTTGAGACCTGACCCTTTTTTTACCTGCGAAAGGTACATAGTTGTTGGATAAATTATTGTCTAAAACCCTCGCCTTTACATTGTCTCTTAATTGAATGTGGATAATCTCTTTTAGTTCCTTGCAGATTTCAGGATCATTAACGGGTATGCCTACTTCTACGCGATGATCAAGATTCCTTACCATCCAATCGGCGCTGGAAATATATATTTTAGTGTTTCCAAGGTTATGAAAGATAAGCACCCTGGCATGTTCGAGGTATTCGTCTACAATACTGATGGCTTTAACCGGCTGTTTATTCTTTTTAAGATCCGTAACCATGCAAAACACACCTCTTACAATCATATTTACTTTTACGCCGCCGGCAGTGGCCGCCTGCAGCTTTTGAATCAGTTGGGTATCGCTGAGAGAATTGACTTTGATGGTTATTTCGGCTTCTTTTCCCGATTTGGCATTTTTGATTTCTTTGTCAATTAAAGCAAGCAGTTCTTTTCTCATGCCTGCCGGGCAAATCAATAATTTTTTGCAGGATTCCAGCGTATGTCCGGGAGATTTCCAGTTTTCGAGGTAATGAAAAACCCTGTTAATATCTGCCATAACATTCCTGTTGCTGGTAAGTAAACAATGGTCTCCATAGATTCTGGCCGTTTTTTCATTGAGGTTACCGGTACTCACAAAACCGTACTGGATTGTTTTATTGGCTGTTTTTTTCTTGATGATGCAAAGCTTTGCATGGATTTTCATTTTAGGAACACCCAATAATACTTTGACTCCTTCCTCTTCCAGCACTTTTTTCCATTCCAGGTTGGCTTCCTCATCAAAGCGTGCTTTCAGTTCAAGCATTACCAGTACTTCTTTTCCATTTCTTGCAGCATTGACCAATGCATTAATAACTTTTGAACCGGAAGCAAGGCGATAGGCAGTTATTTTTATGGAAACTACTTCGGGATCCATCGCGGCTTCTCTCAGCAGGTCTATGATGGCATCAAAAGAATGATAGGGGAAATGGAGCATCAGGTCTTTTTTTACAATCACATCTGTAACCCGCATAGTGCTTGTTAAAGCAGGGTGTGTAAAAGGTTCCCTGCGGGTACTTTTATGCGAAAAAACATCCGGAAAATCCATGAAATGCCTGAAATTGTGGATCCTTCCCCCAGGTATGATATTGCTTTTCCGGTTGAGGTTCAGCCTCCTGATAAGGTATTCCAGCAACCCTGCATCCATGGATTTGTCGTATACAAATCTGACAGGCTTTCCTTTCCTGCGATTCTTTAAACCCTTTTCTATTTTCTCCACAAATGTGGTGCTCAGGTCATTGTCCAGGTCAATTTCTGCATCTTTGGTTACTTTGAAAATATGGGCTTCAAAAAAATTGTAACCAAAATAGGAAAAGATATTCGGGAGGTTGAATCTGACTACATCTTCCAGTAAAATGATCTGCTTTTCACCCGCTTTGGAAGGAAGTTGTATGAACCTGCCCACCGCTTTTGCAGGAATTTCAATAAGCGAATATTTTTGCTGGTAAGCAGAGTTTTTCTTGCGCATCACAACCCCCAGGTAAATGCTTTTGTCTCTTAGATAGGGTAGCTGAGGAAGGCTTTCAATCATTAAAGGAATGATATTCGCCCGAACCACTTCGTCAAAATATTTTCTAACAAATAGCTGCTGTTCCCTGTTTAAGTGCTGTTCATCTACGAGGTAGATTTTTTCTTTTCTCAGCTCCCTGATAATGCCATCCCAGATCCTGTTGAATTCATTCTGCTGCTGTAATACAATGGTTTGAATTTGGTCAAGAATCTGTTGCGGATGCTCTTCCAGGTGCATATCCAGCGACTTTCTTTTCTCTGAAAATTCCACCATCCTTTTTAAAGTAGCCACACGCACCCTGAAAAACTCGTCGGTATTATTGGAAAATATTCCCAAAAAACGGATCCTCTCTTTTAATGGAACAGAGGGGTCATTGGCTTCCTGTAAAACCCGCGCATTAAAGCTAAGCCAGCTGATATCTCTTTGGATCAATAATTTTTTAGACATAATTCACAGGGAATCGATATTTGTAAAACAGATACAATCAATCAGTTATCTTTGTTATGGGTGCTCCAAATTTACGCAGGCAAACCATTCCCTCATATTAAATTTTGGTTTCCTTCCATCAACAACCAGTGTCTGGAAAAGACATTAAGAATAAGATGATTTTATTTGCCGGATAATGCCGGTGGTAGAAAACCCCTCAACAATTGGATTGATGATTACCCTTCCGCCGTTGGCAATGATTTCTTTTGCACCCACTACCTGATCAATTGTATAGTCTCCTCCTTTTACTATCAGGTCAGGCAATAAAGCTTTGATTAATTCAAGCGGTGTGTCCTCATTGAAAATGATGACGGCATCAATCATTTCAAGGTTGGCCAATAA
>JBDKLG010000174.1:0-3691 GCA_039795695.1 Bacteroidota bacterium | reverse complement strand
AAGGGCCGCAGCCAAATCTGCCCCATTGATCCAGGGTGCACCTGCCATGCAGAATGAATTCTCTGTTCCTCTTCCTTCACTGATATTGGTGGCTTCCAGCAAACAGAGTCCGGGATACAATAACATGCTTTCAAAATGCTGAATAGCTGGTGAGGTTGGCACAAAACGAAGCCCCCAATCCGGTTGCATGGCTTCTCTTTTCCAGTTTGTACAGGGAATGATTTCCAGGTCGCAACCAATTTTTTTGGTTGCATTAAAATACCTGGCCAGCTCGCCCAATGTACAACTATGCCTGATGGGCATTTCCCACCTGCCTATAAAAGATGCCTGTGAAGGCAATAAAACAGGGCCTTCCGCAAGTTCCATATTGCCGGAAACAGGATTGGGCCTGTCCAGAATTACCAGTTTTTTTTGGTGAACAGAACAGGCTTCCATCACATAACTGAGTGTCCACAAATAAGTGTAAAACCGGCTACCCGCATCGGGTACATCAAAGAGAATAATGTCCAGGTCGGCAAGGTCGCTTGCGGAAGGTGCGAGTTTGTTGCTGTACAGACTGATCACAGGCAAACCTGTTAACTTATCCGTACCATCCTGCATTTCGGCACCATCAACCCCTTGAATATCCAGTCCATGCTCCGGAGAAAATAATTTCCTGATTTGAAAACCTGCATTGATCAACGCTTTACGGGATGGCCGGTAGTCAATGGTACCGGCTGCTTCATTGGTAACCATACCAATGGAAGCCTGCTTCCAAACGGGCGAACTGTTGATTAAATGATCAACTCCAAATTGGATAGGCATCATATTGCTTCTGCATCTTTTTGAAATCCCATGGTATCTTTCAACTGCTCTATCACATTAAAAATGATCGGACACCTGTCATAGTGCATAAAGGTAGTGAAGAGCCTGTCTTTAAAATTGGGCAGGTGCAGCGCAGGAAATTCTTTACAGCCTTCAAAACGGTGCTCATATACACTGCATTTGTTGTTGTCGAGAAAGGGGCAGGGCATCCGGTTCATGATCATCAAACCATTGCTTCCTTTTTCGAGGTATTCCCTGTCAAAATCAGCCCTGCTTTGCCCCAGGTGTGCCGACAGATGATCGGCTTCGGGATCCGATATGAGTACCATCAGGCTTTTGCAGCAATTGCCGCAATCGGTACAACTAATTTTAGGGGAAATATTTTTATTCAGGTCAAATACGGCCGCGTCAATCTGTTCCCGGTTTCTTTCTTTTAAAAAATCCCTGAACCGGCTATTCTCAGGCTCAGCTGCCATTGCATGGGTTCTGATGGTTTCCAGATTGGTTTCAATATGTTCCACGGGTGTTTTGATGGCCCAAAAATAAGTTTTAAACCATTGATAGACAGCTAATTTCAAGGTTTTACTTCTTTTATCCACATTCTGAGGGCATTTGTAGAAAAGTAAAATTGGGCTCCCGGTTCAGGTAATTAGATTTGCGGGTTGTACAACAGTTCAATCGGTTTAAAATGAATCGCTTGAATATGGATAAAATCACGACTGAGACAATGGCAGAGGAAAAGAATATGTTTGAATACAATGAGGAATCTATCCGGTCGCTTGACTGGAAAGAGCATATCAGGCTAAGGCCCGGAATGTATATCGGGAAACTGGGCGATGGATCGGCCCCCGACGACGGGATTTATGTATTGATCAAGGAGGTAATCGATAACTGTATTGATGAATACACCATGGGCTATGGCAAACAGGTAGAACTTACCATTGAAGGAAAAAATGTGCTTGTAAGAGACTATGGAAGGGGTATTCCTTTGGGAAAAGTGGTGGATGTAGTGAGCAAAATAAATACCGGGGCCAAATACGACAGCAAAGCTTTCCAGAAAAGTGTGGGATTGAACGGGGTGGGAACCAAGGCCGTGAATGCGCTTAGCCAGTATTTTAAAGTAACGGCATACCGTGACGGCAAAGAAAAAACGGCCGAATTTCAGAAGGGCGAACTGATCAAAGAACACAAAGAAGCTAAATCAACAGAACCCAATGGTACCCTGGTTGAATTCACTCCCGACGAAACTGTTTTCCGCAACTTTCATTATATACATGAATACCTGGATAACCAGCTCTGGAATTATTGCTACCTGAATGCGGGACTGGCCATGCATTTCAACGGCAAGAAATATGTGAGCAAGAATGGTTTGCTCGACCTGTTGCAGCGAAAAACCAATCCCGATGAATTGCGTTATCCCATCATACACCTGAAAGGAGAAGATATTGAAGTAGCCATTTCACACAACAACGACTATGGAGAAGATATCTTTTCTTTTGTAAACGGGCAGTACACAACGCAGGGAGGAACACACCAACAGGCATTCAGAGAAGCTTATGTGAAAGTAGTGCGCGATTTTTTTAAGAAAGACTATGAAGCTTCCGATATACGTACCAGCATTGTAGCAGCTGTTTCTGTTCGTGTACAGGAGCCGGTATTCGAAAGCCAGACAAAAACCAAACTGGGATCCCAAAACATCTACGAAGGCGGGCCAAGTATGAAAAAGTTTGTGGAAGATTTTCTGGCCAAAGAGCTGGATAATTTTCTGCACAGGAATCCCACGGTAGCCGATGCGTTGAAGAAAAGGATTGAACAGAATGAGCGGGAAAGAAAAGAGCTGGCCGGCATCAAAAAACTGGCCAATGAAAGGGCCAAGAAAGCCAATCTCCACAATAAGAAACTACGCGACTGCCGGGTGCACCTGAATGATGAGCCACCTGCTAAAAATAAAAGTGAATACATAGCCGCACAGAACAATTCCACCATCTTTATTACCGAGGGAGATAGTGCCAGCGGAAGCATCACCAAATCGCGCAATGTAGATACACAGGCCGTTTTCAGCCTGAGGGGTAAACCCCTGAACTGCTTTGGCCTCACAAAAAAAGTGGTTTATGAAAACGAGGAATTTAACCTGTTGCAACATGCCCTGAATATTGAAGACGGTTTGGAAGGACTTCGTTACAACAATATTGTTATAGCAACAGATGCAGATGTAGACGGGATGCATATCCGTTTATTGATGATGACTTTCTTTCTGCAATTCTTTCCCGACCTGGTAAAGAAAGGGCATGTGTACATACTTGAAACCCCCTTGTTCCGCGTTCGAAACAAACAGGAAACCATTTACTGTTACGACGATGCCCAACGGCAGGCAGCAGTAATTAAACTGGGTGGAAAGCCGGAAATTACCCGTTTTAAAGGGCTGGGTGAAATTTCTCCTGAAGAATTCGGCAAATTTATCGGGCAGGATATCAGGCTGCAACCGGTAATCCTGGAACAGGGAGACCATATCCAGAATTTACTGGAATATTATATGGGCAAGAATACGATGGAGAGACAGGAATTCATCATCAATAACCTGAAAATAGAGCTCGACCTGATTGCAAACTAAGCCGGTTCTCGCAACAAAGAATTTGATTGTTTATTAATTATTTAAGTACCATGACGCACATTGTTTTTGACCAAGCCAATATTGAAGCATTAAACAAAGCAATTGAACTGGATGAAACTTTGCAGGGAAGCATTGTTCAAATAAAAGATGATTTTGCTGTAGGGCCCCTGGATAATATTTATGAAACCGAAGGCTACCAGGCCAGAAGAGAGTGGTGGACAGGCTTACTGGAATATTCTCCTTATACAGAACAGATTAACCTGGTAGATGATAAAT
>JBDKLG010000173.1:0-28249 GCA_039795695.1 Bacteroidota bacterium | reverse complement strand
AAACTGACTGCGGAAGTGGAGGAAATCAATTGCCGCCTGTCGATGATTGGCGCTCTTTCCAACCTGTCCTTACAACTATACAGCTGGTATATCAGGAATGGCCATGCCAGAAATGAGGGGGATACTTCCACAGTAGATGCTTTTCTGAATAATGAGATCATCCGTAAGGCGCAGGATTGTAAAGGGTTTTATGAACGCTTGTACCTATACCAGTGTTACTGCTGGCATGCATTTATTACACAGAATTTTTTAGTGTATTATCGTTATTGCCAAAAATGGGTTGACCTGTTCGACACGGAGCCCAAAATGATTGATATTGAAACCACCCATTATATAAAAGGCATGCATAACCTGGTTAGTGCGCATTTTGATTTGCGTAACTACCAGAAATTTAACGAAACCATTAAAGCATTCGAGCAGTTTATCCAATCGCCCGTAATACAGAATAACCGCAATAACCTTATTCAAACATTTATCTACCTGAATATTGCCAAACTGAACAAACATTTCATGGAAGGCAGTTTTACCGAAGGGCTTGAGCTGGTTCCTTATATAGAACAGAAACTGGATGAATATTATCTCTACCTCGACCGTCACCGGATACTGGTGTTTTATTACAAGATTGCTTCCCTCTATTTTGGCAGCGGCGATGCCGATAAGAGTATTGACTACCTGAATAAGATCATTAACTGGAAAGTTGACCTGCGCACAGATTTGCAATGTTATGCGCGACTGCTGCACTTGATTGCACATTACGAACTGGGCAATTTTGATTTGCTGGAATACCTGTTAAAATCTGTTTACCGTTTCATGTACAAAATGCAGAACCTGAGTACGGTAGAGGAAGAGATATTTGTTTTTCTTAAAAAATCTTTTCACCTGTCTCCCCAAAAACTAAAACCACAGTTTGAAATACTGCTTACCACTTTGAAGCCGCTTGAAAAAAGTGGTATCGAGAGCCGGGCATTTATGTACCTCGATATCATTTCCTGGCTGGAAAGTAAGATTCATCATAAGCCCGTACAGGAAGTGATCCGTCAGAAATTTATTGACGCTAAACGAAGGGCTGAAGTATAAATACCCCGGTTCCTTTGCTCTATTCAATAGTTCAGCTTATATTCAGTATCCAAATGTATTTTATGCAAAAACACCTGACGCTTATTGTTACAACCCTATCTTTTCTGCTCTATTTTACTGCCCCTGCACAAATAAGCAAAGCTCCCGAGCGAAAAGAAGGAGAAGGCCCTTATACCCAACTCATCATTCGGGGAGTAACCCTGATTAATGGGACCGGTGCGCCGCCAATGGGGCCTGTTGATATTGTTATTGAACAAAACAGGATTGTACAGATAAGGTCATTGGGCAGCCCGGGTGCAACCATCGATCCTGCCAGAAGGCCTCAGTTAAAAGCAGGTGGTAAAGAAATGAACTGTGAGGGCATGTATGCAATGCCCGGTCTGATTGATATGCATGGGCATATAGGGGGAACTGAACAGGGTACCCCTGCTGAATATGTTTTTAAATTGTGGATGGCACATGGCATCACTACCATCAGAGATCCTTCGGCAGGTAATGGGCTGGAATGGGTGCTTGACCAAAAACAAAAAAGTGCTGCCAACCAGATTACCGCCCCAAGAATTTTTGCTTATACAGCTTTTGGTCAGGGAAGTAAAACGCCTATTACCAATGGAGACCAGGCAAGGGCCTGGGTACAGCAGAATGCAAAAAATGGTGCCGATGGCATCAAGTTTTTTGGTGCTTCACCCGAAGTAATGGATGCTGCAATCAGGGAAAATAAAAAACTGGGCCTGCGTTCCTGTTGTCATCATGCGCAAACTGATGTTGCCCGATGGAATGTACTCAGCTCTGCAAGGGCTGGGATGACCAGTATGGAACACTGGTATGGATTACCGGAGGCATTGTTTACGGATAAAACGATCCAGCAATTCCCCCTTGATTATAATTATAACAATGAACAAAACCGTTTTGAAGAAGCCGGCAAATTATGGAAACAGGCAGCTGCACCTTATAGTGAACACTGGAACAAAGTGATGAATGAATTGATTTCTCTCGATTTTACCCTTGACCCCACTTTTAATATTTATGATGCCAACCGAGACCTGCAAAGGGCGAGAAGAGCTGAGTGGCATGAAACCTATACCCTGCCTTCTCTCTGGAAATTTTATGAGCCAAGCCTTCAGTCGCATGGCTCTTACTGGCATAATTGGGGAACAGAGCAGGAAGTGGAATGGAAAAATAATTATCGCTTATGGATGACTTTTATTAATGAATATAAAAACAGGGGAGGCAGGGTAACCACCGGTTCCGATAATGGGTTTATCTACCAGACCTATGGCTTTGGCTATATCCGTGAGCTGGAACTCTTACGGGAAGCAGGTTTCCATCCATTGGAAGTAATCCGTTCTGCTACTTTATATGGTGCACAGGCATTGGGCATGGATAAAGAAATAGGCAGTGTGGAAGCAGGAAAGCTGGCCGATCTGGTTATCATTAATGCCAATCCTTTAAAAAATTTACAGGTACTTTATGGAACGGGGGCTATAGAGTTGAATAAAGAAAACAAAGCTGTTCGTTATGGAGGCGTATTATACACAATCAAAGACGGCATTGTTTATGATGCCAAGAAATTACTGGCAGATGTAAAGAAAATGGTTGACGAAGAGAAAGCAAAAACCGGCTGGCAGTTAAAACAGCCGGGCATGTAGCTTATTCTTGCAATGTATTTTCAATTGGAAAAGTTATTTCTACGGTACAGCCTTTGCCGGGTTCTGTATTAATGTTGACAATTCCATTGTATAAATCGGATCTGCTGACTATATTATGCAGGCCAATCCCTTTTCTTTGCTGATTGATATCAAATCCAATACCATCATCCTGTATGGAAAGATAAATCTGGTTTTCTTTTCGCAGCAGTTCAAGGGTTATATTCTTTGCTTTTGAATGCTTTAAGGTATTATTTACAAGTTCCTGTACAATCCGGAAAACACTTAGTTTGAAATCGTATTTGATATCGTCTTCAAAAAAAGTATCTGCAATCAGGTCAATTTGAATAGCGTTTACCCTGGAAATATCATCCAGTAATCCTTCTACTGCCTTACTAAGCCCAAAGTGCTTAATCATAGGCGTAACAAGTGTTTGAGACAGGTTTCTGATCTCTTCTATACAGTGCATGATAAAATCGGAAGCCTGTTTCAACAAACCTCCCTCATCAGGATTTTTTTGCTGAGCAGAAGCGATGTACATCATGGCAACAGTTAACTGCTGGTTTACATTGTCATGCAGTTCGGTACTCATTTCATACCGCTCTTTCTCCTGCACCTGTATCATCGCTTCTGTTATCTCTTTTTGTTTCATCATTTTCTCTTCTTCCAGTTTTTCCTGTAAGCGAACTTTTTCTGTGATATCCTTGTGTATGGCAAGAATTGCAGCATTTCCCTTGTAATCAATTTTATGGGATGAGATATCCAATATCAATAACTCTCCGTTTTTTTTTCGATGCTCCCAAATGCCTGACTTTTTAAGGATATCGCTTTCCATGAAATCCCTTGCAAAAGATTCAATTCTGCCGTGTTCTTTCGGATCCCGCAGGTCTTTTACACTCATGCTGAGTAACTCCTCCCTGCTATACCCGTATTCCACCTGTGCAATATCATTCACTTCCAGTATTTTGAGCGACTGCAAATGCCAGATAAAAATGGGTAATGGATTATTGAAAAAGAGGTTTCGGTAGCTTTCGTTGCTTTCAGATAAACTTAACCTGATACGGTTACGTTCAATACTGTACTGGATAGACTTTGCAAGCAAACGTTCATCGAATTCTCCTTTTATCAGGTAATCCTGCGCCCCCCCTGCTAATGTATCCAATGCCAGTTCTGTATCGGCCAGGCCGGTTAAAACGATAATTGGAATAGCGGAAGCAAATTCCTGTATTTGCTTATATGAATTGAATCCGGAACTATCGGGTAGGGAGAGGTCGAGTAATACAACCGTTATTTCATTCTTCTGCAAAACACCGATTGCTTCCTGGGCACTGGAAACAGTAAAAATATTGGAAAAAGAGAGTTTTGTCAGGCGCAAAGTCTCTTTCAATAAAAACAAATCTCCAGGGTTATCTTCCACTACAAGGATTGAAATAAAATTTTCCTGTACTTGTGTTGCCATGTTATTGGTTAGGTTATCTATTTAAATTAATCCAAAATACTGTTGTCAATAAAACCCGATACCATTGAGGGTTCCACTGCTTTATTGATGCTGAAATAAAAACAACTGCCCTTCCCCGGCTCTGATTCCAACCAGATTTTTCCGCCATGCCTGTCTACAATTTTTTTGCAGATTGCCAGACCGATTCCGGTTCCGCTGTATTCGTTTTTATGGTGCAACCGTTGAAATAATATAAATATTTTTTCAAAAAAAATGGGTTTAATTCCAATGCCGTTGTCTTTTACACTAAATACATACTGCGTGGCTTCTTCTTGTACATTAACTGAAATCTGCACATCTTCGCCGGAATGATATTTCAGTGCATTTCCGATAAGGTTCTGGAAAAGCTGGAAAATTTGTGTGCGGTTTGCTTTCATTTTAGGCAAATGGCCAATGCTGATGCTGGCATGCAATTCTTCAATTCTTGCTGAAAATATTTTCAACACTTCCTGCAAAAGTTCATTGGTATCTATTTCAGCCAGGTCATCTTTATTGGAACCAACCCTTGAATATTCCAGCAGGTCCATAATTAGTTTTTTCATCCTCTCTGCACCGTCAACTGCAAAATGGATGTATTGTTCCGCTGTTTCATCTATCTGATCTGCATATTTCTTTTTAAACAATTGGAGGAAACTTGTTATCATTCTTAAAGGCTCCTGCATATCGTGAGAAGCGATATAAGCGAATTTCTCGAGCTCTACATTGGATGCGGTTAATTCGTCGGCTCTTTGCTTTAGTCGGTTATTCAATTCGAGCAGCATCTCTTCGCTGTGTTTTCTTTCTGAAATATCTCTTGTGGCACCAATTAATCGCACAGCATTTCCACCGCTTTCGCGGATAATGTATCCCTTATCAAAAACAAATGCATATTGCCCATTTTTTCTTTTAAACCGGTATTCACGCTCCCAGTACATTTGAGCAGGATTGTCCATCGCATCCTTCATGCTTTTTTTAACCCCCGGCAAATCTTCTGGATGAATTTTTTCGTCCCAGAAATTGATATTCCCCACCATGTCTTCCCAATCATAACCAAAAAGCACTTTCATCCCATTCCCTGTTCTTATAACTTCATCTGTTGCCATATTCCAGTCCCAAATCGCATCATTGGTTGCTTTGGATACCAGGTCATAGTTTTGTACACTGGTATTCATCGCCTCTACTGCCAGCTTATTTTCGAGTAAAATCGTCAATAGGTTTCTTGCCCTTTCAAGGGTATTTTCTTCCTCTGGACTGGGTGTTTTTACCCTATTATAATAAATGGCAAATGTGCCCATTACCTCGTTTCTTGAATCAAGCAGCGGGAAAGACCAGCAGGCTTTGAACCCATACTTTTCTGTCAGGCTGGTTGAATTTTTCCAAAGCGGGTCATTGGCAATATCAGCAACCACTACTTTTTCCTTTCTAAAAGCTGCAGTTCCACAGGAACCTACTCCTTCGCCAATAGCCATCCCATCAACCGCATTGCTAAATTCATGGGGAATATTTGGAGCAGACCATTTGTAAAGCTTGTTGTTTTTTAAACGCAATACCGAACAGTGCATTCCCTTGTGAAAATCTTCAATTTCTGTGAGATAAAAATCAAGTATCTGTGAAAGATCACTATTGGTGCGGGCATTCATTTCCAGCACTTCTCTCTCCAGTTTTTCCAGCGTTCTTAGTCCTTTGATTTCGGTAACATCCTTGATGTAAACAGAAATATTTTTTTCAGAAGGATAAACGCTTACTTCGGCCCAGATTTTATAATTGGGAAAATAGTCCCTGAACCTGACTGATTGATTTTTTTCGAATACTGTTTTATAATCAACATGCTCCCTTAAATTATTCAAATCCGGAAAAACATCCCATACATTTCTTCCTACGATGGCCTCTTCGGTTTTTTGGAGTATTATTTCTGCTGCTTTATTCCAGAAAAGCACTTTCCATTCACGGTCAACAATAAAAAAACCATCGGTGATGCTGTTGAGAACGTTTTCCAATAAGATCCTGTTGTCCTCCTCCTGCTGGTGCATCCTTCGGCTATCTTCCAGCAGTAAGGACAATTTGGTTTCCTGTGCAATCTGGTCAGACACATCAATAGCCATGATGCTTACCCATTGCTCACCCTGTTCATTTTGCTGCGTTACGGAAGAGATTTTTACCGGAAATTTTTCTCCGTTTTTCCGTATTCCTTTCAAAACACCTCTGGCAGTTCCGGTACGCAACCTTTCTTCATGCATTGACTGAAACAATTGGTCATTCGTGTCAATAATAACTTCTCTCCCCAGTTTTTTTAGTTCTTCTTCTGAATACCCGAACATTTTACAAGCAGCCTTATTGGCTTTGATAATACTTCCCGTTTCTGTTCCAATGATGAGCGCATTTAAGGAATTGGTGAAAAAGGATTCATATACATACTGTGTATTCATAGTGCAGAGCGGATATTCGATTTTCGTAAAAACCTAATATCGGTAAGATTTACATCAACTCCAAGATTAGTTTCTGATTGCGCAGATTTATTAAAAACTTATTGTCAATCAATAAATTAGACGGGCCGTACCAGGTACAGCCCGTCTGATAAAATCGAGAAAGTTTATTAAGACTTTTTTGCGGTAAATTTTTCTACTTTGTTGTTTTGCACTGTTACTGTTCTCAAATACGCATAAATTGCCAGCAGGTCTTTATCCGTCATCTTTGAATACATTGTCCAGGGCATGGGTGAGTTATAATCAGTCAAACGAAGTTTTGGTGAAACATAACTGCTGTCACTATAGGCTCTGAACTTTTGCAGAAACATCTCTTTTGTCCATGCGCCAATACCGGTTTCATGTTTGGTAATATTAGCTGTTCTAACTATTCCACCCGGAAACATAAATTCTCTTCCTCCGCCAAACTCAGTTCCCGGAATAATTTCCCCGCGTTTTTCTTTCGAATGGCATTCTACACAGGAGGCCATTCGAACCAGGTATTCTCCATATTTAATAGAATCAGCTTCATCCGGTTTCTTCGTAAAAGCAGGTTTTTTGGGAGATAGGTGCATCAGTATGTTTACAGGAAAATCTGCTTTGGATGCCAGCACTTTGTTTTGGATAGGTGCAAGATTGCGGATATACGCTATGATGCTATAAATATCTTCCTCATCAACAGTTCCAAAATGCGCATAAGGCATTAACGGAAACAAAGCTGACCCATCTTTGCTAACCCCACTGGTGACTGCCCTGAAAATTTCGCCATCGGTCCAGTTACCCAGTGCTGCCGGCGTAATATTTCTTGCATAAAAAGTACCCGGAAAGCCCAATTCTTTGCCAAACCTGTCGCCACCTTTTCCGTAGGTTCCTGCAACCATCGGTCCTGAAAACTGTGTCCAGTCGCGGGTTGAGTGGCAGTCGATACAAACAGCCACTGCAGTTGCCAGGTATTGACCCCTTTCTAACCGCTGTGGTGTTACCTCAACTTTTAACTCGGGAGCTTTGCCTACATTGGGCATAAAAAAATAAATGAATCCAATTCCCAATCCAACTAAAACAACAATGCCCATTACAACAAACAATAGTCCCTTGAATAGTTTTTTCATAGTTATTTGTTTTTTGAATCGTTTGTGATTTTTAAAAACCCGGTTTTATCAACGTTTAAACACCCGTTTGGGGCAGGTTTTTTTTATTTCTTCTCTACTGTTGGGTAGCTGATACCCAACTGCTCGAGATAGGTTTTGTATTTGGATGGATCATAATAATATTTTTTCATCTGCTCCCTATAGGTATTCATAATTTCTGTATTCAGCTGAATAGCCGGTGGGTCAGTGGCTTTAATGAAGGGTTTGTATTGAACAGTTTTGGTTTGCACATTGGTAAAATAGTCTTTTGCATCTGTCAATACTTTTGGATCGGTAAATAAGTCTATCAGGGTAAGGGCTGTTGCCTTGGCTCCTGCCAGAGAACCTTTGTGGGCAATTGGCGTTGCCATGGCAATGGCATCGGCCCAGTGATGTCCCTTGGTTCCGGGAATATTTGCAGGGTATCTTAACACAATGGTTGGCAGGTTCCAGGCAATATCTGCGATATCATCAGAGCCCCCACCCCATGAGAAAGGAACAGAGCCTTTTAGGGTATCCAGCTTTGTTTTCAATCCATCAATTTCTTTTCCCTGGTTATCTTTTTTAGGGGCTTCTACCAGTTTCTGCACTGCTCTGGCCATCTGCTGATCTGCATCTGTCCATTGCGGAAAGCCAACCCGTTTAATATTTTCCGTCATGGCCTGTCCCAGCGCTTTATTAAAATGTCCGGGCCATGCTGTTCCTAAAATCCTGTAAGTCATTTTAGTATCGGTCATCATAGCAGCTCCGTTTGCAATTTTTATTCCTGCATCGTACATGCTTTGAATATCCTCATAGGTTCTTTCCCTGAAATAATACCAAACAGATGCTTTGGATGGAACCACATTGGGTTGATCACCACCATCTGTTATAACATAGTGTGAGCGTTGTGTAGGTTTTAAATGTTCTCTTTTGAAATTCCAGCCAACATCCATCAGTTCCACGGCATCCAATGCACTTTTCCCTCTCCAGGGTGCTCCGGCCGCATGAGCGGCATCCCCTTCGAATGAAAATTCAACAGAAACCAATCCATTGCCCCCATTATCACCATAATCACATCCAAAATCACTGCTCACATGGGTAAAAATGCAGGCATCTACCTTTTTAAAATACCCATCGCGGATATACCATGCTTTGCTGCCTACCAATTCTTCGGCAACACCGGGCCAAATGAGCAGGGTTCCTGATAAATTGTTTTTTACCATTAGCTCTTTCATTGCAATGGCAGCATAAATGATTACTGCCTGACCGGAATTATGCCCTTCGCCATGCCCAGGGGCACCTTCTACGATAGGGGATTTATAAGCCACTCCCGGTTTTTGTGAAGCTTTGGGAATGCAATCAATATCGCTGCCCAAAGCTATTACCGGGCTACCCTTTCCCCATTTGGCCATCCAGGCTGTGGGTATTCCCGACAGGCCCCTTTCAATAGTAAAACCATTTTTCTCCAGTATGCCGGTTAAGTATTTAGAAGTTTCTGTTTCCTGGAACCCTAGTTCGCCAAAACTGAATACCATATCAACCATTTCCTGGATATTCTTTTCTTTGGAAGACACTGATAACAATGCTTCATTTTTCATCCTGTCTATCAGTGCCTGGTCTTTTTTTGCTGCTGTTTGTGCATTGCTTTGAATAAAGAATACCAGGCAGGAGCTTGTTAGAAACAATAAGGAGATGGTTTTTTTTGCAAAATACTTTTTAGGTAAGTACATGTTGGATAGGATTGTTATGCTTGAATAATTAATTTACCGAATAAAGCAATTGGACGGTCTGACAATCAATGCTGAAGCTTAGCTATAAATTCTTTCAATTGCAGCAGCAAATTTTTCCATCACTACTTTTCGTTTCAAACTCATTTTAGGCGTCATTTCACCCGTTTCAATGGTCCATTCTCTTGGCAATAATTCGAATTTCTTTATTTGTTCTACATGATTGAAGAAACGGTTATATTCTTCTACCAAACCCTTGTACATTTCCTGCACTTTGGGTTGATGAATGGCTTCTTCGGGAGTGGTATAATGCAAACCTGCCTCCTTCATCCATTCGCTTAAAGCCGCAAAGGATGGGACTATCAATGCCCCTACAAATTTCTTTTCTGCGCCTACTACCATTACCTGTTCTACCAACAGACTTTCCTTCAATTTATTTTCTATGGGCTGAGGTGCAACGTATTTACCACCACTCGTTTTAAAAAGTTCTTTTTTGCGGTCGGTTATTTTCAGAAATTTACCCTCATCCCATACACCTATATCACCCGTGTGCAGCCATCCGTCAATGACTGTTTCTGCAGTTAGATCGGGGCGTTTATAATAGCCTTCCATTACGCTGGGTCCGGTTACACAAATCTCTCCATCCTGGGCCAGTTTTACCTGAACACCATTGATGACAGGGCCTACGGTGCCAAATTTTGTTCCGCCTGCTTCCTGTCGGTTAACACAGATTACCGGACTGTTTTCTGTAGGGCCATAACCCTCGTAAACAGGCAGTTTGGCAGCATTGAAAATTCTGAGCAGTTTTAACTGACAGGCAGCACCGCCGGTAATCACAAAGGAAATATTACCGCCCAACGCTTCCCGCCATTTGGTAAAAATCAGTTTATTGGCAATGGAAAGCTGCAGGTTATACCAAAAACCTCCGCTTATTCTGTTGTCGTATTTTTCAGCCAGGTCTACTGCCCAGAAAAAGAGTTTTCGTTTAATGCCTTTTTGTTCGTTGCCCTTGGCCATGATTCTTTCGAAAACTTTTTCCAATAGCCTTGGTACCGTTGTAAATCCATTGGGTTTTATTTCGCGCAAATTATCGCCAATGGTTTCAAGGCTTTCGGCATAGTAGATACCGATGCCGCTGTATAAATAAATATACGTACAGGTTTTTTCGAAAATATGGTTAAGCGGCAGAAAGCTCAGCACTTTGGTTTCGGGTGCATCATGAAAGGGGAAGCTTTCTTTGGAAAATTGCAGGTTGCTGTAAATATTCTTATGGCTTAACATCACCCCTTTAGGCGTGCCCGTAGTTCCGGAAGTATAAATGATGGTTGCCAGCTGCGAAACGGGAATGGTTGCTTTTATTTCATTTATTTTGGCCAGAGAAGAAGTATCTGCCAAACCGGTAAGCTCCGACCAATGGGAAGCTCCCTGAATCTGGTCAAATGTGTACACTTTTTTCAAAGAGGGTACCCTGGGTAAAATGCCATTGATTTTCTGGAGCATTTCCTCATTACTCACAAAAATATATTTTACGGCAGCATCATTCAGGATAAATTCAAGTTCTATCGGATTGGTTGTTGGATAAACCGGCACCAATATGGCGCCTAACTGCTGTACTGCCAGGTCAGTAAAAACCCATTCGGGTCTGTTATTGCTGATGATGGCAATTTTATCACTGCCCAAAGGGGTCATGTCATTCGCACTAACACCCAGTTTGTGGAGGCCTGCACTGAGTTTGTTTACCGTTTCAGCAACCTGCCGGGTACTGTATTTTACCCACTGCCCTTTTTCTTTGGCCGCAAGCATATCCTGCTTGGGAAAATGTTCAAGCTGATGTTCGATGCAGTCAAAAAGTCGTTTGATGGTCATGGCAATCAATAATAAATCAGAAAAAACCGGTAGCTTCTTTTATTAAAGGAGTCAATTTAGGCAAATAACCACAAATAAAAAAGCCGATGTTTCACACCGGCCATCCTGTAGGATTCAGACCTTATTTGTTAAAATAATATGCTGCTTCGGATAATTTAAAAACCCTGCTTTCCTGAAAGGCTTTGAACCCTTCGGTTTCTTTGGGATGAGTTTTCTTCCAGGCATCCCTGGCTTCTTCAGGAATGGTTGTACTTAACAACCAATAGTGGTAAGCTTCAAACAGTCCCTGGTTAATCAGGTAAAGCTGGTGGTCAAAGAGGCGGTAAGAAAATCCGGGATGTTGCTCATTTTGCCATTCCTGTACGAACCTCGCACGTACACTAATCAAATCATTCATATTACCTGTGCTTGTTCTGGTTCTCATGGCAGAAGAGATACCGTCTAAAATGATTTTTTCGAAGGTCGAATTGGTTTTCAGTTCTTTCAGCAGCTTAAGCGACTCCAATGAATACAGGTTTTTAAATGCCGTAAAGAGCTGTGTTTTCATCTCTGTGGTTCGGGCAGTATAGCTTTCCAGGTTGAGGAAGATTTCTCCATACAAAGAAGCCCGTATCCAATTGCTTTTGCTGAGGTAGTATATGGCTGCATTGTAATAATTACTACTATAACCCGGATCCATTTCTATTCCTTTCTCCCACTGTGCAATTGCTTCTTCCATTTCTTTTTCTAAAGCAAAAAGTTCTGCATATTCATTATACAATACACCGCTTTTCGGAAATTTTCTCAAAGCTGTTCTGTACAATTTGGCGCAGTCCTTGTAAGCGGCCGTTGCTTTATACGACATTCCAACAATTTGAAAAGCCTGCGGATCCGCATCCGGCTTGGTTATCAGCAGGTTTCCCACTTCAATCGCTTTGGAAAAATCTCTTTTAAGATAAGCCGCAAAAGAAAGGTCTTTCAATATTTCCGTATTGCCGGGTTCCTGCAGTCTGGCTCTTTCCAGCATCAGAATGGCATTATCAAAATCTCCCTGCTGAACCAGGGTTCTCGCTGTTTCCTGTAATAGTTTTGCTGTTTGTTCCTGTGCGTTTGCCTGTATTAATAAAAAGCCGCTTACAAAAATTCCTAACAGTATTTTTCGCATGATGGTAGTTTTCAGGAGCGTTTAATTACAAGAGTTTATTCATAAATGAGGTGGGTCAATAAACCATCTCTTAACTTAGGCTCAAACCAGGTGCTCTTGGGTGGCATTACATTGCCAGTGTCGGCAATATCAAATAACTGGTCAATGGTAACAGGATATAAACTGAAAGCAGCCGCCATTTCTCCACTATCCACTCTTTTTTCCAATTCGGCCAAACCACGGATACCGCCCACAAAGTCGATCCGTTTATCGGTTCGCTGGTCTTTTATTCCCAGCAGTTTGTCCAATACATTATTCGAAAGAATACTTACATCCAATACCCCAATCGGATCATTGGTATAAGTTCCTTTTTTTGCAGTAAGCTTATACCAATTCTTATCAAGGTATAAACCAAAATCGTGCAAAGATTCCGGCCGATAGGCATCCTTGTTTACCAGCTCTACGTGAAACTGTTTGGCCAGTTCCTTGATAAATGTTTTGGGTGTTAATCCATTCAAATCCTTTACCAATCGGTTATAATCCATGATATATAACTGGTTGGAAGGAAATAAGGTGGTAAGAAAGAAATCCGCTTCGCCTGCTGAGTCGGCTCCCACGGCTTTACAAACCTTTGCCGCCGATGCTGCCCTGTGATGACCATCGGCTATATAAGTGCAGGGTACCTGTTTTTCAAACAATGAAGTGATTTGTTCAACAGCTTTATCGGTATTAACGATCCAGATTGTGTGTTGTATACCGTCATCGGCCACAAAATCATAGACAGGCGATTTTGTTTCTTTCCATTTGCCGATAACAGTGTCCAGTTCTGCATTGTTGCGGTAGGCCAGGAAAACATTGCCTGTTTGTGCGCCGGAAACAGTAATGTGGTTAATCCTGTCCTGCTCTTTTTCCGGACGGGTAAACTCGTGTTTTTTTATAATACCGTTTTCATAATCATCCACACTGCTGATACAAACCAAACCGGTTTGTGCTCTCCCGTTCATGATTAACTGATAGATATAATAGCAGGGCTTTGATTCGCGGAAAAGAATATCGCGTTGAATAAATGCGGAGAGGTTTTCTTTAGCCTGCCTGTATACGCTGCTATCATGAACATCTACAGTATCCGCAAGATCAATTTCACTCTTGGTAATATGGAGAAAAGAAGAATGGTTGCCCTGGGCTTCCATTTTTGCTTCTGCACTGTTTAATACATCGTAGGGTTTGCTGGCTACCTGTTTGGCCAATTGGGGCTGCGGACGAAGAGCTTTGAAGGGTTTAATGCTTGCCATAGCGCAAATATCCGTAAATAATTATAAACGAAAACTTATGAGAGCGAATTCATGGTAATTAATTCCTTTCAGGGAAATCCTTCCTTTAAAACCTTTGCAAATCAAGGGATTCGGGATGAACAAATGTATGTTAGCCAATTAATTATCAGGGCTTGAATCGCTCTACAGTTTCTTTACCGGTAAGCACATCTATTCCTTTCATTTCCATATATACTACATTGGGCGACCAGAAAGAGCCTCCATCTATTTTAAGGAAAAGCCTGTTTAATACAGCCTGCCGCTTATTGATGGTTGCATATACATGAAATTTATTGTCCTTGGGTGAACGCATCAAAGTAAACACCTGCTTGGCATAAGAAACAAAATGCAGTTTATAGGTATCATTCCCCGTTGCCTGCGATTTTATTCCGTAGGCAAATACCCTTTGAATATAATTGAGTTCTTTTTTTGCACCTCCTTCCGAATAGCGGATCCAGAATACGTGCACGGGCGCTTCTTCATCCGGCACTCCCTTTCCAGTAAGGTTCAATTCACACACAATTGTGTTCAGGTTGGTTGTTCGCTGTAGGTAAAACAATTGATTGGCATTACCGCCCGGTACAGGAAAACTGTCTTGTGGATCAGCAATTAAGGGTAAGGGTTTAACAGCATCACCGGATGAATGAGCCGCAGGCTTTACCACAAATGCCGATGTTGTGAATAATACAGAAAATAAACAGACTCCTGCAATCAATTGATACCACCTGAAAGAAGAATTACCTGTCATGCAATGTTTATTTCCGGAACAATGTAATAAAAAATACTAGCAATGATTTTCATGGAATACAAATGTATTTACCCGTTTTTTGAAGCGAAATATTTCATCAGATCGCAGAATACCTGCACAGATTCCATTGGTAAAGCATTGTACATACTTACCCTGATACCCCCTACTGTTCTGTACCCTTTTACGCCTACCATCCCTTCTTTTTTGCAGAGTTCAAGAAAAGGCGCTTCCTGTGCCGGGTTGGCAAGAAAGAATACTGCATTCATCATACTCCTGTCTTCCCTGGCAATATGACTGGTAAAAACGGGGAGGCCGTCCAGTGTATCATACAGTAAACGAGCCCTGTTATGGCTGTTCTGACCCATTATTTCCAATCCGCCCTGGGCAATGATCCAGCGAAGTGTAAGCATGCTTACATATACCGCAAATACAGGCGGGGTATTCATCAATGAACCTGCTTCAATATGCTTGGCATAATCCATGATGGTAGGAATCTTTCTGCTTATTTTACCCAGTATGTCTTTTTTAACCACTACCAGGTTCACCCCTGCGGCGCCCATATTTTTCTGTGCGCCTGCATAAATAAGGGAGAATTTTTTGAAGTCGGCAGGCATACTGAAAATATCTGAACTCATATCGGCCACCAATGGAGTTGCCGTGTCGGGATAGCGGTGCCATTGCGTACCTTCAACGGTATTATTGGTAGTGATGTGGAGGTATTTTGCATTTGCCGGAACAGTAAAATCCTTGTCAATTTTGGTATGCTGGTTATTTGTTGAATCGCTTACAATTGCAACATGACCAAAATTAGCTGCTTCTTTGGATGCTTTTTTACCCCAGATACCATTGTCGCAATAAGCTGCCGTTTCATGGGTATCGAGTAAATTCATGGGTACCTGCATAAACTGCGTAGTTGCCCCTCCGTGAAGAAAAAGTACTTCATAGGAATCATCCAGCTGCATCAATTGTTTCACTGAGCTCACAGCTTCATTCAATATGTCCTGAAACCAGGGGGTCCGATGGCCTATTTCAAGTATGGATAATCCTGTTTCATTGAAATTTAATACGGCTGCTGCTGCTGCTGTTATTACAGGCTGCGGAAGAATAGAGGGCCCTGAATTTAAATTATGCAGTTTCATTCGATTGCTTAAAAAAGCAAAGTAAACTGATTTGTGTTAAATACAGTCCTAAGATTTAGGAAAGCAATAAATTAATGGCTGTTAGTTATTCATGCATATCTGTGACACCGCCCGACACGGTATATTTCATTGCATCTGCAGCACTGATATTGGGTAAAAACCTGATTTTTTCTTTGGGCACCAGATAAGTAATGCCTGAAATAGCGTAAGAATGCGGCACATATACGGTTACATGATCAGGCAGGTCAAACTCTGCAACAGATCTTTGTGTGATAAAACCTATCCGCCAAACATCGGCCCCGTCTACATTCACCAATACAGGCTTATCAAATTTTTTCTTGTTTCCCGCAAATGCTTCGAGAAAATCTTTTACGGAAGAATAAATAAATTTAATACCCGGTGTTTTTTCCAAAACCGTATCCAGTAAATTAACCAGTCTGCCTACTACAAACAAAGAAGATATCCATCCAACAAACAATACCAGCACAATTACCACGATAAAACCCAGCCCGGGCATGCGGTTAGGATTTCCTCCCTCGCCAATAGGCAATAGACCTGGCGCAATACTATGTACCAAATTGGGCAGTATCCCGTCCACAAAATTAAACAGGCCTAAAACCACCCAGATGGTAATACCTATCGGCGCCAGAACAATCAATCCCTGAAAAAAGAATTGTAAAAGTTTGCGCAGGTATTTTCTTAGTGTAAATGGCAGATTTTCTTTTGACATAGGGTATAATTGGCCTAAAAGTACATAAGAAAAAAGCAAACAGTTGTTTGTATTACCCTGAAGGATTTTTAAATTCATTTTTTCTGTATATATAATCATAGGCATTTGCAGCACTCATCCGGCAAATTCGCCGTTTAACACAATAATTTGTAAAAAAACAGCATGGAAACTTTGGTTACGAAAAAAGTTTCCATAGTTTTGTGCTCTTATGATTATGGAACAACAAGAAAGAATCGTTTTGAAAGCACACGAACTGTTTATGCGGTATGGAATCCGCAGTGTGAGCATGGATGAAGTAGCCAATCACCTGGGCATGAGCAAAAAAACCATTTACCAATATTATACCGATAAAGATGCATTGGTAGATGATGTGATTGAGATAGAAACCAGGAGAAATGAGGATGAATGCAAAATGCACCAGCTGAAAAGCGAGAACGCACTGCATGAGGTTTTCCTGGCCACGGATATGGTGATGGAACTGATGCAGACCATTAACCCGGCCGTTTTATTCGACCTGGAAAAATACCATCCAAGGGCTTTTAAAAAATTCAGTGACCATAAAAACAAATTCCTCTACAAAGTTATTTTCGACAACCTTGAAGCAGGTAAAAACCAGGGGCTTTACCGCCTGGAAATCAATTCCGATATCCTAAGCAGGTTCAGACTTACTTCCATGTTTGTGATTTTTAACCAGGAATATTTCCCTCACGGAAAATACAGTTTCCCGGAACTGATTGCCGAAATAACGGATAGTTTCCTGTATGGAATGACAACCCCCAAAGGACAGAAATTAATTGAAAAATACAAGCAACAAAGACAAAAACAATAAGCTATGAAGAAAACCCTAATGCAAAGATTTTACACAATGCTTGGCCTATCGCTGCTCACGCTGCCGGTACTGGCACAGCAGGCTGTAAAGCATGAATTCAGTATTCAGCAGGCTGTTGATTATGCACGAAAGAACAACGTGCAGGTTAAAAATGCCTTACTGAATATTCAGGCACAGCAACAAACCAACCGGGAAGTTACTGCCGCGGCTTTACCGAATATTAATGGCAGTGTTGGTGTTACCGATTATATTAATATACCCGTCTCCCTCATACCCGGTGAGATTTTTGGCCAGCCTGCCGGAACCTATATCCCCGTTCAGTTCGGAACCAAGTACAATTCTACTGCCACTGTACAATTACAGCAGCTATTGTTCGACGGGCAGGTATTTACTGCCTTGAAAGCGAGAAGGACTACAATCGATTTCCAGACAAAAAACATGGAGGTAACAGAAGAATTGATTAAGTCGAATATTTACAAACTGTATTTTGGATTAGTGGTAAGCCAAACACAAATTGACCTCCTGGATGCCAATATTGCCCGTCTGCAAAAACTAAGAATTGATGCAACAGCATTATACAAGAACGGATTTGCAGAAAAACTGGATATGGATAAAATATCTGTACAGCTATCCAATATTGAAACCGAAAAAGTAAAATCATTAAACAATATCAGCATTGCCTATCTGGGAATCAAAACTTTGATGGGTATGCCTGTAAAAGATACCCTTGTTTTAACGGATAAGATAACCGAAGACCAGATCAAGAAGGACTTCTCTAATGATACGGCTTATATTTATTCAGACAGAAAGGAGTTCCAGTATTTGTCTCTTGCCCGCGACCTGAACAAATTCAACATACAGCGTTACAAACTCAGCTATGTACCAACGCTTTCTTTAACAGGTGCATACAGCAAAAACGCGCAACGCAATACTTTTGACTTGCTTGGAAAAGGCGACTGGTTTACTACCTCTTACCTGGGATTTAATTTGGCCGTTCCCATTTTTGACGGACTGGCAAGAAGTTCGCGTGTTAACAGGTCTAAAATCGAATTACGTGAAACCGAAAACCAGTTGCAGAACCTGAAATTAACCATTGACAGTGAGGTAGAGCAGGCCAAAATCAATTTTAAATCTGCCCTTACCACCCTTACTTTCCAGAAAAAAAATATGGAACTGGCAGAAAATGTTTACAACCAGACCAAAAAGAAATTTGATGTAGGAACCGGTTCCAATACGGAGATCTCTTCTGCACAAACAGATATGACTACGGCTCAAACCAACTATGTCAGTGCTTTGTACAATGCCATCATTGCCAAAGTAGATTATTTAAAAGCAACCGGAAAACTTTAATACAACCAAAACTTTATACCATGCAAAAATTATTTCGCATACTCCTTCTTTCGGCCTCTGTTGTTATTGTATCCTGTGGAACAAAAACAGAAAGCAACCCCGCACTTGCCGAAAAAAGAACTGAACTGGAAAAATTGAAAAAAGACCAGACTGCTATCGCAGAAAAAATTAAAAGCCTTGAAGCCCTTATTGCCCAATCAGACACTACGGCAGTAAAAGAAACAATTGCCAAACTGGTAGGTACTACGCCTGTAACTACTTCTAAATTCTCACACTATATCGACTTACAGGGCAAAATTGATGCAGAAGATATTTCCTATATCTCTCCCCGATTAGGGCCCGGACAGGTGAGAGCCATCTTCATAAAAAGAGGCGATGCTGTTAAAAAAGGCCAGCTATTGCTGAAAATGGATGATGCCATCGTAAAACAACAAATTGCCGCTTCCAAACAAAATACCGAAACCCTAAGAACACAATTGACATTGGCGAAAGATGTGTACAGCAGAAGAAACAACCTGTGGAAAGAAGGTATTGGAACGGAAATCGAACTGATAACCGCCAGAACCAATGTGGAATCCCTGGAGAAACAAATCAAGGGCATGGAGGAAAATATTAAAATTCAGCAGGAACAGTTAAGCGGATCAAATGTATACAGCGATGTAGACGGTATTGCGGAAGAAGTAAATGTAAGAGTAGGTGAAACTTTTACCGGCTTTATGGGCACACAACCCCAGATTAAAATTGTGAACACCCATAGCCTGAAAGTATTAACAGATGTTCCCGAGAATTACAGCAGCAGGGTTCAACAGGGAACCAATATGCTGGTAATACTACCGGATATCAAAAAGGAATTCTCTACAACCGTTTCTGTTGCAGGCAAAGTAATTGATCCAAATAACCGCTCTTTCCGCGCAGAAGCCAAACTGCCTTTTGATGCCGCAATAAGGCCTAACCAGATTGCACAGGTGAAAATATTGGACTATTCCGTAGCCAACGCCGTAACCATACCGGTTAATACCGTAGGCACAGACGAAAAAGGCAAGTATGTATTTGTTGCTTCCAGTGAAAATGGCAAACTGATTGCCAGAAAAAAATCAATTGTGGTTGGCGAACTGTACAACGCTGTTATTGAAGTGAAAAGTGGACTGGCTGCAGGTGAGCAACTGATAACAGAAGGTTTTCAGAACATTTACGATGGGCAGAATTTAAGGGTTGACACGAAAAAATAATTACCTGTAACAATGCCGCGTTGGTAGTGACTAAATACCATTTACGCTAACGGTGCAATGCAGGATAAAACCAACAAACTGATTATATGCAAATACTAGAAGGCATAGCAAAAAAATTCAAACAGTTTAAACCCACCAGCTGGGCTGTTGATAACCGTACTGCGGTCTATATCATTACGATATTGATTTCCCTATATGGTTTAACCAAATTCAATACGCTTCCCAGAGAGCAGTTTCCGGATATTGTTGTTCCAACCATCAGTGTGAGCACCATTTACTTTGGCACATCACCCAAGGATATGGAAAACCTGGTTACAAGGCCAATTGAAAAACAGTTGAAAGCCATTAGTGGCGCCAAAGTGAAAAAGGTCCAGTCTACCTCTCAGCAGGATTTCTCGCTCATCATTATTGAGTTTGATACGGATGTTAAAACAGAAATAGCCAAGCAGAAAGTAAAAGATGCCATAGACAAAGCAAAAACGGATTTACCCACCGATCTAACCCAGCAGCCCAATGCCCAGGAATTCGATTTCAGTGAAATGCCGATTATGTATGTGAATGTAAGTGGCGATTTCGATGGCATGGCTTTGAAAAGATTTGCAGATAAAATGCAGGAGAAATTTGAAGACCTTTCAGAAATTAACCGTGCCGATATTGTTGGCGCGCCTGAAAGAGAAATCCAGATCAATGTTGATCCGATAAAAATGCAGGCTGCAAAACTGTCTTTTACCGATATCAGCAATGCCATCAACTATGAAAACAAAGACATCAGCGGAGGCTTACTGGAAGTGGGTGAAATGAAAAGAACCATTAAAGTAAAGGGACAGTTCCTATCTGCGCTGGATTTGCAAAATATTGTGGTTAAAAACCTGCAGGCTGCCCCCATCTACCTGAGAGATGTTGCCAATATTATTGATACGGTGAAAGAAACCGACAGCTATGCGCGCCTCGATGGCAAAAATGTTGTTACCCTGAATATCTTAAAAAGAAGCGGAGAAAACCTGATTAATGCTGCTGATAAAATAAGGGGAATCGTTCAGGAAATGAAAGAAAAAGGAGAACTCCCCCCCAATCTCAAAATAGTGATTACTGGCGACCAGAGCATCAAAACAAAAACTTCTTTTACCGACCTCGTGAATACCATCATCATTGGCTTCATTCTTGTATTGCTGGTACTGATGTTTTTTATGGGTGTTACCAATGCCTTCTTTGTGGCATTGAGTGTTCCATTGAGCGTGTTTGTTGCCTTCCTGTTTTTGCCGCTGGCAGATTCAATCGTTGGAACACATGTTACCCTCAACTTTATCGTGCTCTTTGCATTGTTATTTGGCCTGGGAATTATTGTTGACGATGCAATTGTGGTGATAGAGAATACACACCGCATCTATCAAAACGGGAAAGTTAAAATTACCCGCGCCGCAAAAGAAGCGGCAGGTGAGGTTTTCATTCCGGTATTGGCGGGCACATTAACAACCCTTGCCCCCTTCTTCCCGCTCTTACTTTGGAAAGGCCTGATTGGAAAATTCATGATCTACCTGCCCACCATGCTGATTCTTACACTGGCAGCATCCCTGATCGTGGCTTTTTTAATCAACCCGGTATTTGCTGTCAACTTTATGAAGCCCGAAGGAAGGGAATACGAAGAGCCCAAGAATACCATTTTCAAAAAACCTTTTTTCTGGACTCTGATTGGTGCCGGTATCTTATTCAACCTGGCATCGTGGCACGGGTTTGGTAATTTTCTTTTGGTGATGGCAGCTTTATCTGTTTTAAACAGGTATGTACTGCGCGACATCATTCATTATTTCCAGGAAAGATTATTGCCCGGTTTAATGAATCGCTATGAGAAAATGCTTCACTGGGTATTAAAGGGAAAAAGGCCGGTACGATTACTCGTTGCCTTATTCCTGCTCTTTCCTTTTTCACTGGTAATGCTTGTTTTAAGGAATAATCCCAAACCATTCTTCCCCAGCGGCGATCCCAATTTTGTATATGTATACCTGAAAATGCCCATTGGTACTAAAACGGCAGCCACCGATTCTGTAACAAAAATCCTGGAATCAAGGGTGCAGAAAGTATTGGCAAAAGAAAAACCCGGCACGGAAGGCTCGATTGTGGAAAGTATTATCACCAATGTTGCGGTTAGCGCCAATAGCCCCCGCGATAATAATAGAAGCACGCAAAGCAATCTTGGCAGGATACAGGTTTCATTTGTTGAATATGAGAAAAGAAACGGCAAATCAACCGCACCACTGCTGAAAGAAATCAGGGAACAGATGAAAGGTGTTCCCGGTGCCAGCATTGAAGTGGGCCAGGAAGATGCAGGTCCGCCAACCGACCCTCCCGTAAATATTGAAATAAGCGGCGACAATTTTGATGAAATTTCAAAAGTGGCTTATGACCTGCAAAACCACCTGGATACCAACAGAATTGCAGGATTGGAAAATCTTAAAATGGATGTTGATTTGCAGAACCCGGAAGTAACCATCAATATTGACCGCGAAAGAGCTTTGCGCGAAGGAATCAGTACCGCACAAATTGGCATGGAAATAAGGGCTGCCGTTTTTGGTAAAGAAGCCAGTAAACTTAAAGACGGTGAAGATGAATATAAAATCCAGATTCGTTACAACAACCTGCAACGCAACAATATTAACGACCTGATGAATATGCGCTTAACCTTTCGCGATATGTCAACAATGGGCATCAAGCAGGTACCCCTGAATGCAGTTGCTACGGTTGATTATACGAATACTTCCGGCGTGGTTAAAAGAAAGAATGTCAAAAGAACCATACAGCTGCAGTCGAGTGTAACAGACCCTTCATTAACCGGTCCGGTAAATGCAGAACTGGCTAAAAAAATCGATGATTTCAAATCGAAATCGAAAATACCACAGGATGTAACCATCAAACAAACAGGTGAAAGCGAGCAACAGGCAGAAACCATGAGTTTCCTGGGCACCGCCCTCTTAACCGCCCTGCTATTAATTTTCCTGATCCTGGTTTTACAATTCAATAGCCTGAGTAAACCATTCATCGTACTCACAGAAATTTTCTTCTCCATCATTGGCGTGTTTATCGGCTATGCGGTAACAGGTATGTCGATGGCTACCATCATGGTTGGTGTAGGAATCATTGGCCTGGCCGGTATCGTTATTAAGAACGGTATCCTGCTGATAGAATTTACCGATGAACTGAGGGGAAGGGGTTACAAAACAAGGGCCGCAGCTATTGAAGCAGGTAAGATCCGGATCATACCGGTATTACTCACTGCATTGGCTACCATGCTGGGATTGTTACCACTGGCCGTTGGATTCAACATTAATTTTTCTTCCCTGTTCACACATTTCAACCCCCATATTTTCTTCGGTGGTGATAGTGTTGTATTCTGGGGGCCATTAAGCTGGACCATCATCTTCGGACTGGTTTTTGCCTTCTTCCTAACACTGGTAATGGTACCGAGTATGTACCTCATCAGTGAAAGGCTCAGACGCCCCATGAACAAATTCTATGGAACAAAATTCGTTGCACTACTCGGATTCCTTGGACCATTCTTCTTTATTACCGTAGGTATTATGTACCTGGTAAGAAAAATACAGGGCAAGAAAGTCTGGTTGGGAAATACCAAAACAGCCTGATCATTCAGTTAACCTAAGTTCCCATACAACCGCCCCGATTACCGGGGCGGTTTTTTTATACGCAAAGGTTAATACTAAGTAGAACTACTGAGTTTTTCCTGAAAAATAATTTATAAAATACATTTAATTTTTTAAGCCGCAGATTCGCAGATTTTATTTTGAAAAATTATAGTGAAACAGATTACCCATTGCAGGATATCACCTATCAAATGATTGGGATTGGAATGACAATACATAGAATTCTGGGGAAGGGATCCTTAGAAGTGGTTTATAAAGATGCTTTTGAGTTTGAATTAGCTGCCAGAAATATTGCTTACGAAAGAGAGAAGGAATTTATCATACAATACAAAAACATCGTACTACCTCATCGGTTTTAGGCAGACTTTGTAATCGAGGGGTAGTTGATTCTTGAGATAAAATCAAAAGCCGGAATAATTGACGAACATTTTGCCCAGCTGTTAAATTATCTTGCTGTTTCAAAATTATCGGTTGGACTGCTCTTGAATTTTCACGACAAATCTTTACAATAGAAAAGAATTACACTAACAAAATAATCTGCGGCTCAAATCTAAACCGGAGAAATCAGGCTTTACCGGGTTTTTACCGCTTATCCCTATTTTATTTTTTCACTTCCGCTCTCTTAATTAATTTTCCTTTTCAAACTTATCTGATATGCAGAATCACGAAATAGACTATAAAATATTCGGGGAAGAAATGCAGTATGTGGAAATAGAACTCGACCCCAATGAATCCGCTATTGCAGAACCCGGCGCTTTCATGATGATGGACGACGGCATTACCATGGAAACCATGTTTGGAGATGGCAGTCAGCAACAAAACTCCGGTGGTTTACTGGGAAAACTGCTCAACGCCGGCAAAAGGGTTTTGGTGGGAGAAAATCTGTTTATGACAGCTTTTACCAATATCGACACGGGTAAACGACACATCAGTTTTGCTTCACCTTATCCCGGTAAAATCATCCCATTGAATTTGCAGCAACTGAATAATCGGATGATTTGTCAAAAAGACTCTTTTCTATGTGCTGCAAAAGGCGTTAGTATCGGAATTGAGTTTCAGAAAAAACTGGGAACAGGTTTATTTGGCGGTGAAGGATTCATCATGGAAAAACTGGAAGGAGATGGAATGGCATTTCTACACGCCTGCGGACATGTACTAAAAAAAGAATTGTATGCCGGCGAATTATTGAAAATTGATACCGGCTGCATTGTTGGATTTACTTCAACGGTGGATTATGATATTCAGTTCGTGGGAGGTATTAAAAACACCCTGTTTGGTGGCGAAGGCTTGTTCTTCGCAACGCTTCGTGGCCCCGGCACCGTGTGGATCCAAACCCTGCCCGTGAGCAGGCTGGCCGGCAGGATATTACAGTATGCAACCACTTCCAGAAGAGAAGAAGGAAGTGTATTGGGTGGTTTGGGCAATTTGCTCGACGGCGACGGGTGGAGATAAGCGATCCCAAGCATTACTTAAATGGTTCAATAAAATAATTCCGCCTTATACAAGGTTTTTCAGGCCGCTGATTGCTTTTTCCAATGTGCTTTCTTTTTTGGCAAAGCAGAAACGCAGCACTTTATTGTCTTCTCCATTTTTATAAAATGCCGAAACAGGTATGGTGGCAATGCCATATTCCCTGGTTAATCGTATGGCCAGTTCCTTATCCGTTTCCTGGCTGAAATGACCGTAACGATAGCACTCAAAATAACTTCCATGCGAAGGAATGCACTGAAAAGGAGTTTCTTTCATCAGCTCCCTGAAAAAATCACGTTTTTGCTGAAGAAACCCGCCCAGTTCAAGATAAGCCTGCTCATTCTGAATATAGTGGGCAATGGCAACCTGTTTGGGCGTATCGCTGGAAAAAGCATTAAACTGGTGCACTTTCCTGAACTCTTTCATCAGTGCCGGTGAACTGATGCAGTAACCCAGTTTCCATCCGGTACAATGATAGGTTTTACCAAAAGAAAAGCAGACAAAACTTCTTTCCATCAAATCGGGATACCGCAAGATACTCTGGTGTTCCAGTCCGTCAAAAATCAAATGTTCATATACTTCATCGCTTAGTATAAAAATGGGACTGTCTTTTACTATGCTGCGCAATTCTGCTATGTCATGCCTGCTCAAAACCATACCTGTAGGGTTATGTGGCGTATTGAGCATGATCATTTTTGTTCTTCCCGTCAGCTTCTCTCTTACCAGATCCCATGGTATGGAATAGTCAGGAAATTGCAATGGTATCAATACCGGTATGGCTCCGTTGATTTCAATATTCGGAATATAACTATCATAAGCAGGTTCAAAAACGATCACTTCATCGCCCGGCCGTAAAACAGTGGTTAAAGCAGTATAAATAGCATAAGTGCCTCCGGGTGTAATGGTTATTTGTGTATCACCATTTACCGAAGATCCATAAGACCTGTTTACTTTTTCTGCCAGTCTTTCCCGCAGCAGGGGAAATCCATTCATATGGGTGTATTGGTTCCAGTCTTCCTGCATGGCTTTGTTCACAAGTCCGGTAAGTTCACTGCTCATCGAGAAATCGGGAAAGCCCTGTCCCAGGTTTACGGCACCGGTTTCATTGGCCAATTGGCTCATTACCGTAAAAATGGTTGTGCCAACATCCGGCAGTTTAGACAAAAAGGAAGCACTATCCTGAAACATAGGGGCGATTTACTTCAGCAATTTACTTAAATGAACCAATTTCCCGTCGGCGCTCATTCCTTCCAATACAATTCTTAAACTATGGCTGCTATCGTTGTTATAGAAGCTGATGGTAACTTTATTGGCAGAGCCGTCTGTAAAAATATAGGGGTTCCATAAAAGGGTTCTTCTTGTATCGGTCTGGTTAAAATTAGTTGGGTTGGCAGCATAGTTGGGCGAATAAAACTGCCGCAGAGCCGAATAGCCGGGAAGCAGGGTATAATCCATTCCCGATGATACATATTTGGTATCGCCACCTTTAAGTGTATAGGCAACAATTGCACCACCCGCACCACCGCCCGGCGCACCAACAAATGGGGGAGCAAAGGTTTTTACATAGGCAATATTGGTCATGGGTATGGAAGCCAGTGTAGCAGCATCTACCAGCATTTCATCCAGAAAAAAAGCCACATTCCTTCCTCTCCAGGTAGCAGTAGGGTTTAATAGATTGTTTGTGTTTATTTGAAGGCCGGCCACGCGTGATTGCAGGTATTGAAAAAGGGATTGGTAACCATTGGCCGTAATATCATCTACCAGGTTAAATTTCCTGGCATCTCCATCCTGAAACAATCCTTTGGTATAGCGGTCGTCTAATTCCTCCACCCTTGTTTTGGTTTTAGCCGTAACCACCACTTCTTTTAAAGTGGTTTCCCGCATCATTTTTTCCACCCTTTTCTGCTCTGCGGCAATAGCCCTGATCCGCATCATCCCCGAAGTATCGGCAAGAAACTGAACCAGTTCATTTAACCTGCGGGTTGAATCTATTGGCAGGAATGTGTTTTTCACTGTTACCTTACTCGCACCGGGCAAAAAAGTATTGTTTAACTGGTAGTAAACTTTGGTGGTATCATACAATACCAGTTTATCCTCCCGGAAAGAGCCGTCCTCATGCAGGGGAGTAAATATCAGCTGCTTTGAAGAGTCTTTGGCCAGCAGAATCAGGTTGACCGTTTCGGCTTTTTTAATTTTTTTGTCCGACAGTTTATTGATCTTTCCTTCCAGTGATAAATAATTGGTATCAGCCGCATATTTAGGCATGGGGGGTTTCTGTTTGAACACATCGTCCCAAATAAATTTTCTCCAGCCATTGGTAAGCATTACCAGGTCAAGCTGTTGCTTAAGCGAATCTTCATCCGATAAAAAATAATCAGCCGGCCTGTGAATGGTTCCTTTGATTTCAGCAGATAACAATAATTGTGAGAGGATGTTTTGTGAAGAGTCTCCGTTCTCATCCCCATCCGTTACCGAAAGGGAAAGGGATGCAGGTATGCTGTCGTCTACAATTATTTGAAAAACATTTTTACCTCTTTTCTCCAGGTTAAGCGTATCAGTTACCATCGCTGCCTGTAGCCTGAATTCTTCATTGTTTACAAACAAGACCCTTTCCGTTAAGGGCTGCATCATTTTATCGAAAACAGTCACCCGCAATACACCCGAGGGAAAACTATACAGGGGCAGTGAAGAACTGATTTTTGTTTTTTCAGTCAGGTTCGCCGACGCCCTGAATACCACCTGCTGTTCAATACTTGCTACAATATTGATCCGCTGAAGTTTTTCATCCGGCTGGGCAGACCTTTCAATCGTAAAAGAACCCTGGCTTGTTTGCTGTCCCATTGAAAATACGATACCCGATTGGTTTGCTGCGGGCAGTAAGGTTTTATGTTCCTTACCCGCCGGGTCAAGCCATACCGCTGTATAGTTTTCGCCGCTAAGCGGTGTGAAGCGGATTTTGCCCATCCCATCATGTGCTGTTTGATAGCTCCCAACAGTTATGCCTTTGCTGTTAACAATATACCCTGAAATATTTACCGGCTTACCGTATCCGTTTACTGCTTTGAATGCAAGGGTGGATCCGATATTTTCAACCAGGCTGCCTCCTTCCGGGAAAAACTGAAGATCTGTTACGGGGTCCAGTTCTTTTGGACCCGGGTGAATGATGGCAGGCATGATGGTTAACTGCTGTTTGAAAAGAAAGGCTGAATCAAAATTCAGCATCCATCGGGTATATGCCAATACCCGCAAACGCGTACCGGTAAATTTTTCCGGCACATCAAAACTTCCCGCTGCCATGGCATTA
>JBDKLG010000172.1:0-13843 GCA_039795695.1 Bacteroidota bacterium | reverse complement strand
TTTTATACACTGAAAATAAAATCAGCTACTAATTTTTTCAATGTTCAGCATATATACCTGATCAGCAATGTAAGGTATTTGGAACAAAAACAATTGGAAAACACCATACCCAAAAACTAATGAGCAACCTGCTTAAAAATAGCATCCGTTTTGTTTTTTTTATCCTGTTCCAGGTGTACATCCTGAACCAGGTTCCACCATTGCACCAATTCATTGTTCCCTATCTCTATTTTTTGTTTATCCTTTGGCTGCCCTTTAAAATCAGTCGTTTCTGGCTCCTGATTATCTCTTTTGCATTCGGACTAACACTCGATTATTTCAGCAGTACTTATGGCCTGCATGCGGCCCCCTGTGTATTGATTGCCTATATCAGACCCTTTCTCCTCAACTTATTGATACCACAGGAAACAGCTGAGCAAAGCTATATCGAACCAAGTCATAAAAGCATGGGCTGGGCACCCTATATCTTATACATCAGCATCCTCAGCTTTGTACACCATTTCTATCTCGTACTGATCGAATGGCTTCAGTTTGGCAATTTTATCTATTTCATTGGAAAAGTTGCCGGCACTACCGCTATCAGTATCCTGATGATTCTGATAGCCGAAATGCTTTTCAACAGAAAGGGCCGTTATAGAATGGCCTGAGCCCGGCAAAAAATCCTGCCCGGCATTTCTATTGCTTCTGGTCTAAATGCCATTCATACAAACCATGCCCAACTGTATAATTTTTTTCGCGCTGCTGATACATCCATGACATCAATTCAGCAACTTTGTAGCCAACAGATCAAAACAGTCCATTCACCTTACTTAGTATAGAACTATGCCGGTTGTTAATCAGAGTAGAGGACAGGTAATTAAAGTGATTTTTGCTGCAGTTTTTTTGCTGATTGCAGGCCAGTTAATCAATCTCCAGCTATTTTCGGCCAAATACAAACTGGCTGCCGATAATAATGCCATTTTCAGAAAAATCATTTACCCCGACCGGGGTATCATTTTTGACCGAAAAAGAAAAGCCATTCTGGAAAATATCAATAGTTATGACCTGGTCGTAATCCCATCCGAAGCAAAGGGGGTAGATACGGTGGCTTTGTGCAACCTTATCAATATCGATACCATAGAATACAAAAAAAGGATGCGCGAAATCATTTTCAAAACGGGAAATGTGCGCATTGGTGTGTTCGA
The DNA here is from genome assembly GCA_039795695.1 of Bacteroidota bacterium. GTDB lineage: Bacteria > Bacteroidota > Bacteroidia > Chitinophagales > Chitinophagaceae > Sediminibacterium. The sequence continues at coordinate 12,659 of JBDKLG010000172.1, read as the reverse complement.
AGCACTGCTCACCAATGAAATGTATGCCCGGCTGAATGAAAACATCTATAAGTTTCCCGGCTTCTCTTTAACGGAAAGATCTGTCAGGAATTATCCCTACTCGGTAGCCGGCCATGTGCTTGGCTATATTGCAGAAGTGGACACTGCTTTCTTAAGAAAACACAGGGACGAGGGTTATCAGATGGGCGACTATGCCGGGTATACCGGTCTGGAAAGATCTTATGAAAAAGTATTGATGGGGCAGCGGGGTGTCAAAAACTTTATTCGTGATAACAAAAGCCGTATCCAGGGCTCCTATGAAAACGGCATCTATGACACGGCAGCAGTTGCCGGCAAAAATATTCACCTGAGTATCGATGTTGATCTTCAAAAACTGGGCGAGCAACTGATGAATAATAAAGTAGGGAGCATTGTTGCCATCGACCCAAAAACAGGCGGCATTCTCTGTATGGTTAGCGCACCAACCTATGATCCAAATTATTTAACGGGTAACCAAAGAAAAAAACATTTTGCCGATTTGTTTCTTGACCCCCGAAAACCCTTTAACAACAGGGGTTTGGGAACCTATTACTCACCGGGTTCCACATTCAAAACAGTAGTGGGCATCGTTGGTTTAACCGAAGGGGTAATCAATGAAAGAACACTGGTTACCTGCCCGGGATTTTTTACCGGCTGCGGAACAGGCAAACCCAAATGCCTCGATAAAGGAACTTTTCAGTTTAAAGAAGCGGTAGCACATAGCGATAACAGTTATTTTTCAACGGTTTTCAAAAGAACACTAGACCAGCCAAAATATTTAACTGCCGACAGTGCCCTATCCGTTTTCAACAGCTATGCATCCACTTTTGGGCTGGGGCATAAACTGGGTGTTGACCTTCCGGCAGAACAAAAAGGTATTCTACCTGTTTCATCTTACTACCGCAAAATATTCGGACCCCGCTGGTATTCCTGCAATATTATTTCAAATGCCATCGGGCAGGGTGAAGTAAATACTACCCTGGTTCAGCTAGCCAATGTAATGGCCATAATCGCCAATAAAGGCTGGTACTATACACCACATGTGGTTGATTCTATCGAAGGGGGTGATGAATACAAAATGCTGGACGCCTTCAAAGTGAAACATTTTACAGATAAAAGAATTCCTGATTCAATCTATGATGCCGTGCAGGATGGCATGCAGGCTGTTGTTGATTATGGTACTGCTGTTAGGTCAAAAATCAATGATATTGTGGTATGTGGCAAAACAGGCACCGTACAAAATTCTGCAAAAATCAATGGTAAAATGGTGCCCCAGCAGGACCACTCTTTCTTTGGTGCATTTGCCCCAAGAAACAATCCCAAAATTGCCATAGCCGTTATTTGTGAAAATGCAGGACAGGGGGCCTGGGCAGCAGCTCCCATTGCCAGTTTACTGATAGAAAAATTCCTGAAAGATTCCATCAGGGGGCAGGACAGGCAGGCTATGCTGGAAGAATTTTTAAAGAAGAACCTGATACCACAGCGGTACCGCCTGGAAATGGCCAAGCGCGATTCATTAAAACAAATCAAGGAAGCCCAATTGTTGTTACAACAAAAAATCAGCAAAGAAGCCACCGACTCAGTAGAAAATGATGAACAGGAACCGGAACTGAAGCCGGCCCCGGCCCCTGCAAAAAACCAACCTATGCCAAAAAGGAAAACCGATCTGGCAGCCGCAATACCGGTAGAAGAAAAAAAATACAGGAAGTTTACAAACAGCTAAATGAATAACAGGAATAATATATCGCAGGGGGTTGACTGGACCATTGTTTGGCTTTATGCCATCCTTGTTTCCATAGGCATCGTTTGCATCTTTATGGTAGAATTTAAAACTGATGCCAACTGGGTACAGACTTTCTTAGGCGGAAAAACCAATTACAGCAAGCAATTGATTTTTGCAGGTGCGTGTGCCCTGATTGCTACATTTATTTTATTAACCGACAGTAAACTCTTTACTGCATTGGCAAACCTGCTTTATGCCTTTGGTATCTTACTTATGCTTGCAACATTCGTTCTTGGGAAAAATATCAATGGCTCCAAAAGCTGGATACCTATCGGTGGTGGATTCAACCTGCAGGCTGCAGAACTGTGTAAAATATTTACTGCGCTGGCCCTGGCCAAATTTCTGTCGCGCCAGGAAACCGATTTTTCCAAACTACGTTCCCAGTTGATTGCCGGAGCCATCGCTGTTTTGCCTGCATTACTTTCCATATTGCAGCATGAACTGGGACTGGCATTGGTATACTCGGCTTTTTTAATTGCCATGTACAGAGAGGGGTTGCCTGCACAGATATTGATTTTCGGCTCCTCATTCGCTGTATTGGTAATTGCCACCCTGGTACTTGATTCAAACCTTTTGGCAATCATTTTAACGGCGCTTGCAGGAGGTCTTTTGCTGCTGTTGCGCAAACAGGTGAAAAAAAGCAAAAAGTTGCTGATACTGATAATAGGCACCTGGCTTTTTTGTGTAGGAACACAAAGGTTTGTTGTTCCCTATATTTTCAACAATGTGCTTGAATGCTACCAAAGCACCCGTATCTACAGCATGGTGGGAAGGGAATACGATTGCAGCAAGAATAAGAAATCTGAAAGAAAATCGGGGGAGAAAGCAGCAAGAAAACCGGATGACTACAATGTACGGCAAAGTAAAATTGCCATTGGATCAGGGGGATTGAAAGGAAAGGGCTTTTTGAAAGGAACGCAAACAAGGGGTAAATATGTTCCTGAACAACACACCGATTTCATTTTCACTTCTCTGGGAGAAGCATTTGGATTTGTAGGCTGTTTTGTATTTCTATGCATTTACCTGTTTTTGTTATTCAGGATAGTAAAAATTGCCGAACGACAAAGAAGTACTTTCAGCAGGGTATACGCTTATAGTGTGGCAAGTATTATTTTCTTCCATATTGCGGTTAATGTAAGCATGACCATCGGCTTATTTCCAATCGTAGGTATTCCTTTGCCGCTCATCAGTTACGGAGGCTCATCATTACTTACTTTTACCGTACTCATTTTCATTCTGCTCAGGTTAGATGCAGACAGGCAGATGGTACTTCGATAAATTTGATAACTTAAATATTTCCCTTTCAAGGGGTTTGGAGTATGCAGATAATTCCACTTTCAGAAGGCTCGTTTACTGTTGATAAAACAAAAATTTTTGTTCCTTTTAATACAGATACGGAAACATTGAATAGCAGGTCGGCGGGTAGTTTGCTGGTAGAAATACAACCTTTTCTGGTTATTACAGACAAGGATATTATTTTACTCGATACGGGGCTGGGATATAATTTGTCTGATGGGAAACCACAGATTTATCATAACCTGGAAAAAGCAGGTTACAACCCTTCCCAAATCACCAAAGTACTATTGAGTCATTTGCACAAGGACCATGCCGGCGGTATCACCATAAAAAACAACCTTTCGCAGGAAAGGTTTATCAGTTTTCCTTATGCTACCTGGTATCTGCAGAAAAGAGAGTTTGATTATGCCATGGAAAAAGAAAATACTTCTTACCTCACAGAAGATTTTCAATTGCTGGAAGAATTCAGTAAAGTTGTTTGGCTTACAGAAGATGAGGGATGGATTGATGGATACATCAAGTACCAGTTAACCGGGGCACACAGCAAATTTCACCAGGTATTTTGGATAGAAAACAGCGGTGAAACGGTTTTCTTCGGAGCCGATGTGGCACCACAACAGCAACAAATGAAAAGCCGGTTTATTGCCAAATATGATTTTGACGGAAAAAAAAGCATGGAACTGAGACAGGAATGGTGGCAAAAAGGCCGGAAGGAAAACTGGACCTTTCTCTTTTACCACGATACCAAATCGCCCTTTTGCACTTTCTAAATCAGGAACGAACCCTGTAAACTTTAATTAAACTCTTTCTGCCTGCCTTTTCCGTTTCTGGCTCTTTGCTGCAATTCTTTCCTTACTACATTCATAAAATCCCTGTCTACGGTCAATGCCTTATTCACCCTTTCTTCAGAAACCAGGATTTTTTTGAATTCATTCCGGTATTTTTTACGAATATTCAGCATCTCTTCTTCCTGTGCCAGTATGTCTTCTTTTTTTGACTGGCGCGATTTTCTCAGCTCAGCCGAATAGGTATAGTAAACTGGCCAGAATTTCTGCGACTCTTCGTTGGTCAGTTCCAGTTGTTTTGTAATAAATGCCATTTTCAGGCCAATGATATTGGGAGGAGCCGCACCAGGATCCTGTGAATAAGCCAAAACAGTTGTGAGCAACAGGGCAGTTAGTAAATAGGTATGTATTTTCATGCTATTTTTCTTTTTCCTGAACCAGGCTTTCAGGTGTTTCTCCATTTTCTGTCAGGTACTGGTTCAACTCCTCATCACTTAACTGCTGAATGGACTGGTGTACATCCCCCGGAAGCATAAGCAAAGGGGCTGCTGTGGCAGCTTCAACTGCACCGTGGTCGGGGTTATTCAGAAATTTCACCAGGTCATCCTCACTTACTTTATCAAATGCTGCATTCATGTCCTGATGCACCCCTATTTCGTTAAGGGGTAAATTGGACCGGTTATCTGTGAATAAAAATGCACTGGTTACCAATACCCCCCCTACAACTGCTGCTGCTGCATATTGCATCCACCTGCCTGCAAGTTTTAACGTAAACACAGGTGCTTTTGCTTTGGAAACAAAATTCGCCGATTCAAAATAGGTAGCAGGAACATGGTATACCGGCTTTTTATCGATGGTATTCAACAAAGCCGCTACTTCATCCAGTTCATTGCTTACACCCAAATGCTGCTCTTCTCTTATTGCAATGTTATACAGTAAGGAAGCAGCAAAACCTTCAAAATAACCGTCCGGAACCCGATAGCTTGCCAGATCCTGCAAACCTGCCGTAATTTCCGCAAACTGTATTTTTTCCGTGAGTAATTCAGGTAAATGCACAAAATAACCGGCGGGAAGGGCATAGGGGGTAATCCTTGCTTCCAAAGCAAGCAAAGGACTGATTTCCCTTAATTCAGTTAATATTTCCTGATCCCGGTTCATTTATTCAGTGGTTAGACTCCTTTTTATAAGATAAGTTTAATAATTTTTAATGAATTCTTCAATCTTGCGTGCTGCATGATGGTAACTGGCTTTTAATGCCCCCTCACTGGTTTCAAGTATCTTACTCATTTCCTGGTAAGGCATTTCATCATAATAACGGAGATTAAAAACCACCCGCTGTTTTTCAGGTAACTGCTGAATGGCTACCTGTAGCCTCCACTCCAATTTGTTTGCATCAAAATTGGGTTCCTGCTTTACCAGGTTGGCCATGGTTTCATCAGATTCATCAATGCTTACCGTACCCCTTCTTTTCTGCTGCGCAAGAAATGTAAGACTCTCATTCGTGGCAATTCGGTATAGCCAGGTATACAACTGGCTGTCTTCCCTGAAATTTTCCAGTCCCTTCCATACTTTAACAAAGGCATTTTGCAGGGTATCATTCGCATCATCATGGTCAACCACCAGCCTGCGGATATGCCAGTATAATTTTTCCTGGTATTTTTTTACGATTGAGGTAAATGCCTTCTCCCTGGTAGCAGCCACATGAAACTGAATCAGTAAATCTTTGTCCTCCGCATGCATGCAGTCCTGTTTTATTAAATATAGTACACAGTATCAGACTTTGGCTTTTTGAATGGGTTTAATGAACAAATAATAATTTTAACTAACATTCATTAGCCGCTCATTCATTGTATTATTGCGCAAATCTCTGCTTTTGTTAGTTTTATTTTATACAATGAACTAACTTGGCGGCAGCAAGCAAATATGTCCTCTTCACAATACATTACCAATTTTAAAAGGAATGTAACAGACAAGTATACCATTTACAACAGTCTGTTCGCAGCACTACCCTTTTCCGGAATAGCCAATGTGGGTGCATTACTGCCTATTTTGCTGCAGGCCTGCATAGAGGGTTATGCTGATGGCAAGAGCCCCATGCAAATCATCGACCGTTTTTTTGAACAGCATACCAGTGTAAAAACCGAGGCTGATAAAATTGACCGCCTGTTCAAATTTGCCCAATACATTGAAAGGCAGGTAGTACTTTTTGATGCGATTGAAGATGCAGCATTTACAACCGTAAATAATATTGATGGTGCAGGAAGCCTGAAAGCTTTGTACAACGAAGCTGTTTTTGCGGGCAAAACACAGGCCTTAAAAAACAAATTAAAAAAATTCAAGGTAAGGGTGGTACTTACGGCCCACCCAACACAATTTTATCCGGGCAGTGTGCTGGGCATCATACATGATATGAATGACGCCATCAGTAAGAATGATTTTCATACCATCAATCTTTATATACAGCAACTGGGCATAACACCTTTTTTCAACAAAAAACAACCCACCCCCTACGACGAAGCATTGAACCTGATGTGGTACCTGGAAAATATCCTCTATCATTCCATTGGCAATATTTACAATTTTGTTGACAGGGAAATATTCGACCAGGCTTTCGACAGTGAAAACCCCCTCATTGAGCTGGGTTTCTGGCCCGGTGGCGACAGAGATGGCAACCCTTATGTGAATGCCGGCACAACACTCAAAGTTGCAGAAGCTTTGCGAAGTGCCATTATTGTTTGTTATTACAGGGATGTTCGTAAGCTTGCACGCCGGCTGACTTTTACAGGTGTGGATGTAAAAATTCATGCCCTGGAACAGCAACTCTATGAAAACGTATTTCGCCCGAAAGAGAGCAAACCCGTTTCTAAAGAAGCATTGCTGGAACAGTTAAATGAGATGCGCACACTGGTAGTAAACAACCACCATGCATTGTACCTTGCCCGCATCGATAGCCTGATTCACAAAGTAAAAATATTCGGCACTTATTTTGCTGCTTTGGATATCCGCCAGGACAGCCGTACGCATACACAGGTTTTACTGGAAATAAATACTTCCTTAAAAATAAAAGGGCTTCCTGAAATATTGCCTGAAAATTATACTTCTCTTTCAGAAGATGATAAAATAGCGGTGCTCGCTAAAATAAACAGGACCCTGTATCCTGATATGTTTACAGAAGGCATCACCAAAGACACCATTCAAAGTATGTATGCCATCAAAGCGGTGCAGAAAATGAATGGTGAAGCGGGATGCCAGCGTTATATCATCAGCAATTGCCAGACCGCCATTAATGTAATGGAAGTTTTCACCCTATTACAAATGAGCGGATGGAAAGCCGACTCATTGAGCATTGATATTGTTCCACTTTTTGAAACCATCGATGACCTGCAGGATGCAGAAAGCATCATGGAAAATTTGTACAGTATGCCTATGTATAAAAAACACCTGGCATTAAGAAATAACCAGCAAACCATCATGCTGGGTTTCAGCGATGGAACCAAAGACGGTGGCTACCTGCAGGCCAACTGGAGCATTTATACTGCCAAAGAAAACCTTACGGCCATTTCCCGCAAATACAATATCAAAGCCAAATTTTTCGACGGCAGAGGTGGGCCCCCTTCCAGAGGCGGCGGTAAAACCAACAAATTTTACGCATCCCTGGGTACCAATATCGAGAACGAAGAAATTCAACTCACCGTTCAGGGGCAAACCATTACTTCCAATTTCGGAACCATCCAATCCTCACAGTATAACCTGGAACAATTACTAAGTGCGGGCATCAGCAATGAATTGTTTGCCGATACCAGGATTCAATTATCGCAACACGACCGGAACCTGATGGAAGAACTTGGTAAAATCAGTTATGAAGCTTACCAGGCATTCAAAAAACATCCCTTATTTCTCTCCTACCTGCAACAATTCAGCCCTTTGAATTATTACAGCAAAAGCAATATTGCCAGCCGCCCTTCCAAAAGAGGAAATGGTGGCGGATTGCGCTTTGAAGACCTGAGAGCCGTTCCATTTGTAGGCAGCTGGAGTCAGCTCAAACAAAATGTTCCGGGATATTTTGGTGTAGGTACCGCTTTGCAGCAAATGAAGGAGAAAGGCTTGTGGGATGACGTGAAAGCCATGTTTAGAAATGTCTTGTTCTTCCGAACACTGATCGACAATAGTATGATGAGTATGCTCAAATCATCTTTCGCCCTAACCCAATACATCAAAAACGACAGTGTGTACGGTGAAATATGGCAACTGCTCAAAAATGAATTCGATTTAACAGCCACACTGGTAATGGAGCTGGCAGATGCTACAGAGCTCATGCAGGACGACCGTACAGGCAGGGCATCCATTCAGATGCGCGATAAAATTGTGCTGCCCCTGCTTACCATCCAGCAGTATGGCCTGCACCAGTTACACAAGGAAACAACCGATCCCGAACTCAAAGAAGTGTATGAAAAACTCATTACCAGAAGTATGTTCGGCATCATCAACGCAGCACGTAATTCGGCTTAATTATCTTTCCACCCCCATAAATGCAAACAGGCATATGTTCTGTAGGGACTCCATTTTGCCGATATTTTAAGCATTTGTTCTTTCATAAGTTTTTTATTTACGGAATCAAGCTTATACAGTTTTGTCATGGCTTGCTGAATGCCCAGATCATCTACTGCAAAAACATCTTCCCGGCCAAGCGAAAACATTAACAGCATTTCCACCGACCATTTTCCAATTCCCTTGATCTGAACAAGTAAATCGATAATCTCCTCATTGCTCATGGCCAGCAGTTTTTTGTCGGTAACCTTATGTTCCATACAAAAGGCTGCTACATTGTGCACATAACTCACTTTCGCATTACTTAGCCCGATTGCGCGCAATACAGGTGCAGCTGTATCCAATACCTGCTGTGGCCTGGGTTCCTTGCCTTTGTACAATTCCAGAAAACGTTTGAAAATGACTTTGGCTACTTTAGTACTTAATTGCTGGCTAATAATACTGGCCATCATTCTTACCGGTATGTTTTTATGCAAGGTAAGTTCATGGTATTCCACACCAATTATTTTGGCCAGTCTTTTGTCTTTTTCCAGATGAGCTACATATTCCATATCGGAAAGATATTAAAAAGCAGTAATCATGTAACTTTAGTACACCAAATTCAATCAAAGTTCAGAACCTGCCTGCTAAATGGAAAGAATCATTCAACTTAGTTCCGATGGTTCCCATACCATTTCCATTCCGGCCTTACAAACCACTTACCACAGCAAACATGGTGCAATAGGCGAAAGCAGGCATGTGTTTGCTGAGGCAGGCTTTGGTTTTGTGCAAACAGTTTTTCCCAATCAAACCATACATATTCTTGAAATCGGTTTTGGCACCGGCCTAAATGCCTTACTCACTTATATAGCAGCAGCCGAAAAAAAACTGCGGGTTCACTATACGGCAATAGAGCCTTTCCCACTGTATAGGAAAGAAATAGAAAAATTAAACTATGGCATTTTATTGAACAGCAAGGAAATTTTTATTTCATTGCATGAACCACCTTTTGAAAAGATGGCACAGGTATCAGTCGATTTTTCGATTACAAAAACAAAACAAACCCTGAATCATGTAAAACCGGTTTCCGAAATCCATTGCATTTATCACGATGCTTTTGCTCCTGAAATACAAGCGGAATTATGGACCAGAGATTTTTTTGAAAAACTATACTCCCTGCTGGCACCCAAAGGTATCCTGGTAACATATTGCAGCAAATCCATCGTTCGAAAAGCCATGACTGATGCAGGTTTCAGGGTAACCAAAATTCCGGGACCCTGGGGTAAGAGAGAAATGGTGAGGGCTATCAAAGATTACTGAAGAAGCTTTACCATCGGCACAATTTCCATCCTGCCAATACCAGATCAGCGAATCCATATTTATTCCGTAGCTTAACAGCAAACTTTGCTCCATGAAATCAATGCTTACCTGCCTGCTTTTTTTAACAGGATTGTCTCTTTCTGCACAAAACAAGGAAGAAGCAGCCATCAGGGCTATCCTGAACGAGCAGATTGTTTTTTGGAACAAGGGGAACCTGGATGAATTCATGAAAGGCTATTGGAACAATGACAGCCTTCTCTTCATTGGTAGCAAGGGGCCCACTTATGGCTATAAAAAAACCCTGGACAATTACCACAAAACTTATCCCGGCACGGATGCGATGGGAACACTTTCCTTTGATCTGCTGAAAATACAGCCTATTTCAGCAGAAGCCTATTTCGTTGCAGGAAAATGGATGCTAACCAGGAAAGCAGGTAATGCACAGGGCTATTATACCCTTTTGTTCAGAAAAATCAAGGGCGAATGGAAAATTGTGGTGGACCACAGCAGCTAACTGTAATATTTCAAACACAATAGCGACTAATCTATATAAACCAAACTTCAACCTTATGATACTCATTATACTTGGCCTCGTACTCCTTTTTGCAGCAATGGCCATTAACAGACAACAAAGAGAGGAATTACATAAAATTGCCACAGGACTCAGGATTGGCGGCATTTTCGTGGTCGTCATTGGTCTCATGACCTCCTGCATCAAACAGATAGATGCCGGCCAGATTGGGGTAAAATCACTCTTCGGAAAAGTTGACGACGATATACTTACCAGCGGCCTGAATTTTATCAACCCATTGGTAGATGTGAAAGTCGTAGACATCAAAACACAGAACTATACCATGAGCGGGATTCACGATGAAGGTGATAAAGCCGGTGATGATGCCATCAGGGTTTTAACCGCAGATGGGTTGGAAGTAGTGATTGATTTAACCGTACTTTACCGGGTTATCAGTACCGCGGCACCCAGCATTGTAAAAGAAACAGGCCTGGACTACAGGGATAAAATTGTACGCCCCTTGACCAGAACGAAAATCAGGGATAACTCGGTTTACTTTACTGCGGTTGATTTATATTCCACCAAAAGAGATTTGTTCCAGGGGAGAATATTTAAAAGCATTGAAGATGATTTTAAAAAACGCGGACTCGTGCTGGAACAATTGCTGGTCAGAAACATTACACTACCCGCTACCGTAAAGGGTTCTATTGAGGAAAAAATTAAAGCAGAGCAGGACGCCCAGAAAATGGAGTTTGTATTACAGAAAGAAAAACAGGAAGCGGAAAGAAAAAGAGTGGAAGCCCAGGGTATTGCCGATTACCAACGCATCATCAGCTCAGGGCTTGGCGATAAACAATTGCAGTACGAGCAGATCCAGGTGATGAAGGGATTGATTACCTCACCCAATGCCAAAGTCATCATTATGGGTGGAGGAAAAACCCCGGTAATCCTTGATACCAAGGATGGGAAAAATTAATCAGTATTGTTTGTTACTGCGAACGCTGAAAAGGAGAAAACCACGCTTTACTTCGGCACGCGCATAGCTGATCAAATGCCCTGTACCATTATTGCTCAATATTCAGGGGTTTTTTCCAAACGCGGATAACCCACCATAAATAGGCCGAAAGACTGATCAAAAACCAGCAATAAAATAAGATATTTCCAAGTGTAACATGTTCCTGCACAAATGCGAACTGGTACATAATACCAAAAGTGGAATTCAATGCCATCCACAATAATCCAAGAGATAATGTGTTCAAAATGCGCATCAAATATTCTCTAACACCCGGTTCCACCTGATAAATTTGAACCTGAAGATAGTTCTAAACCCCGGAATTATTAATCAAAACTCTGGTTACTGGCAGCAGCCATTTTAAGAATACGGTCAAACTGCGCAGGGGTAAGGTCGCTGTAAAAATAATAAATGGGGTCTACCTGGATTCCCTTGATATGTACTTCATAATGGCAATGGGGTCCTGTACTCTTGCCCGAATTACCCACATAACCAATCACTTCGCCCCGTTTCACTTCCTGACCAACCCTTACTTTAACTCTTACCATATGACCATAAAGTGTTTCATAGCCAAAACCATGGTAAATAACCACCCTGTTACCATAACCACCGGTATTGAATCCGGCATCACGAACCCTTCCGTCTGATGTAGCATAAATAGGCGTTCCCATGGGAGCCGTAAAATCCAGGCCGGGATGCAGTCTCCTGTCTTTATAAATCGGATCAATGCGGTAACCAAATCCGGAAGCAATACGCGTAAGATTTTTATTGCTCACCGGTTGAATAGACGGTGTGGCAGCCAGCAGTTTTTCCTTGTTCTTCACCAGATTGGCAATTTCATCAAATGACTTTTCCTGAAAAGCTGTTCTGAGAGAAAGATTGTTTAACTGGTCGGCAATACTTTTTACCAGCTCCGATTCGCCCATATTTGCCACAAGCTGTACTTCTTTTTTCGATTCCATGTCTTTTACCCTTGCGCTGTCGGGTATGGGGGAAGCAGCAAATATGGAACGGTAAACATTGTTATCCCTGTTCTCGATTTCCGTCATTTTCAATTCCAGCTGCTTAACCCTTTCCATGAATACACTGTAATTCTGCTTCATATCCTCATTCTGCTGCCGGAGGTATTTTTCTTTCGGAGAATCGATATACCTGAAAGCAATGGCAAAAATGATCAGTCCGGTAACAATGGAAGCAGCCATAAAACCTATTAACTGTAACAGCCTTACCCGCAATGGGGTTTCCAGCTTTTCATAGCGGAGGGTATGCGTATTATAGTAATATTTGACTTTTTTCATCGTTTTATCCTGCTTTTAAACGCATTTTTCCGGATTTTATGCTAAATCGCCGGGCTTATCACAGCAAGCCAATCGGTCTTTTCACACCCCAAATCCTTACCTTTGATGC
>JBDKLG010000171.1:0-14180 GCA_039795695.1 Bacteroidota bacterium | reverse complement strand
ACATTCCTCAAAAATTCAACACTGACAGCTATTAGCATTAGTGCTTTCGGAGCTTTAAGCTGGAATGGGAAAAACTTTGAAGGTGACACAGCAACTACAACTGATATACTTGGTCCTTTTTATAGACCAGGAGCACCAATGCGTACAAATCTTCGACTCATTAATTCAAAAGGGACACCAATAGTTTTGAAAGGAAGGATTTTTAGAGAGGATGGAAAAATTCCCGTAAATGATGCTTTCGTAGAAATCTGGCATTGCGACGAAAACAAAGTCTACGATAATACATCTAATGAATACAAATATCGTGGCGGGCAAAGAACAAAATCAGATGGAAAGTTTGAATTCAAATCTATTTTGCCAGTGCCTTATCAAGCTGTGCCCAATAACGAGGCGACTTGGCGACCTGCTCATATACACATGAGAGTGTCGGTATCAGGTCAACAAGACTTAATAACGCAGATATATTTTAAAGATGGCAAGTATGTGGATACTGACCGATGGGCTTCTGCCCCACAAGCGGCAAACAGGATCCTTGCAGTGAATAAAAATAATTCCGGTGAAAGTGAAATCATTTTTAATGTAATCATGAGTAAGGAAATTCCCCTTGACGAAAAAGGTTACGACAAGATTACGGGACTTTATGATGTAGGCGATAACAATTTTATTGAGTTCATTAAAAATGATGATCTGCTTTTTATGAAACAAAATGGACAGCTTGCAGCGGGTTTGAAATATCTTGGCAATAACAGTTTTGAGGGTGGTGGGGGTTATCCCAAAGCAACTTTTGATTTACAAAAAGACGATACGGTAAAAGTTGTAGTAATTACGGAAATCCCAACAACAAAAACTTACACTGGAATCAAATATTTAAAGTACAATTAACAAAGGAATTGGCATCATAAACAAATAGCCTGCACACAACATGGGGTTGTATGCCATTTTAAAACGACCCTTCATTAACTTACATACTTTTAATTTTGACAAAACAAAGAATATTAATAACACTAACAATTTTATTGGCTCTGACAGCCTGCAAATCGAAAATGGACTATAACAAACAACCCAAAGTAGAGCTTCATTTACATTTAGACTGCTCTTTAAGTTATGAAATAGTAAAACAACTAAAACCAGCCGTAACGTTGGAAGAGTACAAAGAATCATTTATTGCACCAGCTAAATGTACAGACCTTGCAGACTATATTAAAAGAGCAATCAAAGGTTTTGAATTAATGCAAACCAAAGAGCAATTGAGACTTGTAACTTTAGACCTGTTTAAACAGTTAAAGGCAGATAATGTGTTATATGCGGAAATTCGTTTTGCACCATTGCAACACATCATGCAAGGCTTGACACCGACAGAAGTTGTTGAAACAGTAAATGCAGCAACAGAAGAAGGAAATAAAATTTACGGTGTTGAGGCAGGAGTTATTCTCTGCACTTTGAGACATTATTCAGAAGCACAAAGTATGGAGACAGTCCAGCTTGTACATCAATTCAAGGGTACTCACATAGTTGGGTTTGATATAGCAGCAGATGAAGCGGGCTTTCCAATTACTAATCACATAAAAGCTTTTGAATTTGCGAATGCCAATAACATACATTGCACAGCTCATGCAGGTGAAGCAAAAGGTGCAGAAAGTGTTTGGGAAACTTTAAAAAACTTTCATCCTTCAAGAATTGGACATGGGGTTCGTAGCGCCGAAGACACAGCGTTACTAACTTTTTTAAAAGCCAATAATATTCATTTAGAAGTTTGTCCTACAAGTAATGTGCAGACCAATGTTTTCAATAAAATTGAAGACCATACAGCAGACAAGATTTATAATTCAGGAGTTTCTATGAGCTTAAATACAGACGCAAGAGCAATTTCAAATGTGACACTTGCTGATGAATACAAATTAATGGAACAAATTTTTAATTGGGACAAAGAGCATTTTAAAAAGTGTAACCTTGAAGCTATTGACCATTCATTTGCAAATGCTGACATCAAAGAAAAAGTTCGCAAGAAAATTGAAGCTGCTTACTGACACAAAACGGCATACAACATTGGTATTGCTGCAAGTGGGGCTGGACGTTGAAACATCGGCTGTTTGCATCGCTGTACTTTTGTGCTGGCAGTCGAATGTCTATTTGGCTTTTTGTTGTTAACTTCAGCTTAGTATTTTCAATCATCAGCGGTTGTGGGTGGACGGATTACTAATTCCCGTACTTCGGCAAGCCCCGCCCCTTCTGTGTCATTCAAAAATCACCTTACATGAAGAATAGGCTTTTTATATCAACAGTTCTTATCTTTCTCATTGGACTTGCACAGGTGCAAGCACAACAAGTTATTCGACTGTATTCTGGAAAAGCTCCCGGTTCTGAAAACTGGACTTGGAAAGAGCAAAATTTGGGAGGTTATCTAAGAGATGTAACAGATCCGACTTTAACGGCTTTTGTTCCTTCAAACCCAAATGGTATTGCTGTTATTATCGCACCGGGCGGCGGTTTTCATTACCTCGTTTATGAGCTTGAAGGGACTGCCGTAGCAAAAAAATTAAATGAAAAAGGAATAACCGTCTTCGTTTTAAAATACCGCTTGGTGCACGAAGACCCTGCTCATCCGTACTATAACAAAATGATGGAAACCAAGAATTTTAAAATGCTGGATTCGGTGAGTGCTCCCGTAATAAAACTCGCAGTTCAGGATGCATTAACGGCTATTAAATATGTTCGCCAACATGCAGCAGAATATAAAATTGATTCTGACAAAATAGGCTTCATGGGCTCTTCTGCCGGAGGAACTGTTGCGATGTCAGTCACTTACCATGCTTTGGAAGAGAGCCGCCCAAATTTTGTGGCACCCATTTATGCTTACGGAAATGCTATAATCGGTTCCAAAGTCCCATCTGTGAGGACACCTATCTTTATTGCCTGTGCCAGTGATGACGAATTCGGTTTTGCCGTTCACAGTGTTCAAATCTATTCCAAATGGTTAGAAGCTAATCAACCTGTTGAATTGCACATGTACGAAAGAGGAGGGCACGGGTTTATAATGAAGAAACAAAATCTTCCGTGTGATACATGGTTAGAAAGATTTACAGATTGGCTTTCAATACAATATCACTAAATTAACAAAATGTATAGTTGATAGCATCAGACAATAATAGTAGGTATTCAAACACTGATTAGTGGTTTTCTGTCATGCTGGCTAACGAATATGTACTGATTGTCCCGTTCGCTTATCAGCTGCATTCCGGCTGGACGAATAAAACCGAGCAATAGAATATAACATCAACTGCATTAACTTTACTCAGCAACAGTTCGGGCTGACGAATCACAGAATATCAGCACAGCAGAAAGCCCTGATCGCTGTGCGTTATGCGATTGAACGCGCTAATAACTTAAAGTAAATGGCAGAAAATATAAACGAAGAACATTTAGACATTTCGACAAATACTCTGCCGGAAAATTCATCTGAAGGAATAACACCAACTGCGGGCACTGTGATTTTTAAACCAAATCAAGAAACTGAAATTATGGAAGTACATCATCATGCTCATCACGATGGAAAGAAAAACTGGAAATCCTATTTCTGGGAGTTTTTAATGTTGTTCCTCGCTGTGTTCTGCGGTTTTTTGGCGGAGTATCAATTGGAGCACTATATTGAAAAGCAACGGGCATCAGAATTTGCTGTTTCACTTCACAGAGATGTTGCAACAGATACAGCTTTTATTAATAGAACCATCGAACAATCTATTTATTGTTCCTCATACATTGACAGCTTAATCGTTTTGCTGGCAAATCCTGTACAACTAAAAGAGAAAACAGCCGAAGCTTACAAGTATAGTGTTTATGCATTTGCAGGGCCTTTTTACCCTCCCAACGAATCAACATTAAAGCAATTACTGAACTCGGGGGCATTAAGATATTTCAAAGACAATGAACTTGTTGATACCATTAAATATTATAGCAACCTTGTGTCAGAATATCAAATTTATTCCACAGGATCATATGAAACCTTGCTTGATTTTAGAAAAATACAAATGAAATTTATTGATATCAATAAGGTAACCGAGTATATACAAAAAGCAGGGGTTTTTAAACAGAATGGCGCTTTCGAAATCAATGACCTGGATATTTTCAAAGGTGCTCAGTTGCTTACCTATGATCCTAAACTATTAAAAGAGTATAGTAATTGGTGTGCACTCAGAAAATTCTATTTACGGAATAGTCTTAGCAGAAATAACGGGTTTATAACCGTGTCAACCTCTTTATTGAAACTGCTGAAGAAAAATTATCCAATCGAATAATAAATGAAAAAAAATAATTAGACTAAATGACAAATTATTTAATTGTGCCGGGACTTGGAAATTCAGGAGCAGAACATTGGCAGACTTACTTTCAATATTCAGGGAACAACTTTTTTAGAATTGAACAACAAGAATGGGACGCACCTACCTGTGAAGAATGGATAACAACCATTGACAAGAAAGTTTTAGCGTTTGACCTTTCAACAGTTATACTTGTTGGACACAGTTTAGGTTGCTCAACAATTGCACATTGGGCAAGAAAGTACAAAAGACAAATTAAAGGGGCACTGCTTGTTGCACCAAGTGACATCGAATCACCGCAGTACAGTTTTCCAACAACAGGTTTTGCGCCAATTCCACTTGACAAAATAAACTTTAAGACAATTGTTGTAGCAAGTGCAGACGACATTTGGGTTTCCTTGGACAGAGCCAAATTTTTCGCAAATAATTGGGGGAGCGAATTTATAAATATTGGTAACGCAGGACACATCAATGCAGTTTCGGGACACACAAATTGGGATGAAGGGATGGCAATTTTACAAACACTCGGTTGACAAAATGCACAGCTACCAATATGGGTTTTGCTGCAAGTGTAACCGAACGTTGTTAGCTTCGGCTTCAGTTAGCTATTATGCTTCAGTCGGGGCTTGACGGAATGCTATTGCGCTTTTGGTTTTTAACTTGTACTTTTAGTTCATTATTGAGCGCGGTTGCAGGCAGAAGGAATTTTAATGCCACACCTATAGCAAGCGCTGCTCGTTGGCTGTAATTATAAAAGACCCTGCCATGCGAAATATAATTCTTTTAATGTGTCTTTCTTGTTTGCTTGCTTGTAGCGGACAAACAAATAACCATTCCCCCAAAAATCAAAGCGCAATTTCCCCTGTTTCAGATGCAGCATATTTGTGGACAAAGCTTACTGACAATGCAGCATTTGAAAAATCTTATAACTTCCAAATCTTTAATATCAGAGACACCATTTGGGTTCTTCACCATGATGGTGGTTGGTACTCAGTAAATGGAAAGGATTGGACAAAATCATCACTGACAAATATTATCAAAAACAATGCCTTCCTTGACTACGTTTGGTTTAACAATGCCTTGTATGGTTTGGGAACGTTTGCCGGCAATATTGAGCATTATACTTTGACAACTGCTATTTACAAAACTTCAGATATGAGAAATTGGGAACTTTTAGCAGAAACCACTAATCTGCCAAAAAGGTTTTTTTATCACCCATTTGTATTTGACAACAAAATTTGGATTATTGGAGGAGGAACTGAAAATGAAAAATTTGCTGATATTTGGAATTCAGGTGATGGCATACACTGGAGAAAGCAAGCAGAAAAATTACCGTTTGGTAAAAGACAGGAAAGTCAATTTGTTTTTTTTAAGGGCAAAATATTTATGCTCAACAATGATGTTTGGAGTTCAACGGATGCAATCCATTGGACTAAAGAAGCAGACCATTTTGTGAAAGAAGAAATTTTCGGCTATTCGTCTGTAGTTTATGATAATAAAATTTGGCTATTGGGTTGTAACAGGAACCATCTTTTTAGAAGCGAAACCCTTGTGAGCAATGATGGCAAAACATGGACCTCAAAATCCGCTCCGTGGAGCCCAAGGGGCGGAACAGCTTCCTGTATTTACAAAAATAAAATTTATATGACTGGAGGTAAATATGGCGGCACTCCAAATAATCCCAATTTTGTTTATAGTAACGATGTTTGGACGATGGAAAAGCAAAAATAGCTGCAGCCAACAGGTTGTTTGGTATATTGGCGGCAATTGTAAGATGTCTTAATTTTTTAATCGCTCATGGGCTTTTATTCCAGCTGCCAGGATCATTGTTGGTTATTGGAATATAAAATTATGTGCATAGATTTATTCAACAACAGATAGCCAGGCTGTCAGCAAGCGGCAATCCCGTCACCTGACCTCCTCCCGAAAAACCGGTCAGTTATTAAATTCCCTAATTCTTAACTGCCGAATTTTGGGTACGCTTACACTTCGAACTACTTTCCCGGTAAATATAAAACAATTGCCTTGTGAACAAAATGCAGGTAACAACTGTTATATCATAACTTTTACTAAAAATAATTACACGTAAAATTTAACTTTAAAATAAAGCGTATGAAAGCAGGATTGCATAAAAAAAGTGTTTTAGCAGCTGTTTTATTAATAGCATTGATGGGTATTTTTGAACGAGTTGTTGCCCAGGAAGACAGCGGTATCAAGAAAAAAGGTATTTTGCCAATTGACTCAAACTATTTTTCAAAAGACCGACTCAAGGGGCGAGTTATAGTAATAACGGGAGGCGCAAGAGGTATCGGGCGTGCCTCAGCTATTCGTGCCGCCCGAGAAGGTGCAGCCGTAGTAATTGGCGATTGGCTGGCAGTAGAAGGAGAAGCAACTGCCCAATTTATTCGGAATGAGGGAGGGAAAGCGTTATTTATAAAAACTGATATAAGAAGTACCGAAGATTGCAACAACCTTATTGCTCAAGCGGTGGGTAAATTTGGGAAAATCGATGTTGCTCTGTTAAATGCCGGAGTAATGGACGGTACTTTCTCGGGTGATTCTTTCGACTACGACAAGCAAAAAGATTTGCTTCCGAATGCAGTTGATGCAGCTTCAGACAAATATTGGGATAATGTAATGGAAGTAAACGCTACCGGAACATTCAAATCAATGCGAGCGGTAATCAAACAGCTTTTAGCACAAGGTAATGGAGGCGCAATAGTAACCATTGGATCAATTGCCGGGCTTACCGGATTAGCAGGCAATCCTGCTTACGTAGCAAGTAAGCATGCAGTAAACGGATTAACTCGAAGCGCAGCAATTGATTATGCCCCGTATGGCATCCGTGTAAACTCTGTTAACATGGCAGCTACAGAAACACCTATGACAGATAAAGCTTTTGAATTTGTAAAAGAGGTAAAAAAGCGTGGAATCAAAGGAATGGGAGGAGCTAAAACAGAGAGCCTGCTGATGATGAACGACAGCAAGCACCGCATGGCTACTGTTTGGGAGCAGGCATCGGTTATCCTTTTTCTTCTTTCAGACGAAGCATCAAATCTAACCGGCGCTCTTTATCCTACGGATGGTGGATGGACGGCTTATTAATTTACATCATTGACAATGAAAATTAACAGACTATTTATTGTATGCTTGTTTACTTTAACCGCCCAAAGCATTTTTGCTCAGGTAAGTAATGCTTTTTACGAAGGTGAAAGAATTGCAACTGTTATTTATGTTTTTCAAGATAAATTAGCCGATACATTAGCACAGAAAAATCTGGAACAAGCTGTAAAGCGGGCCTTCCCTATTTTTCCACAAACCACCATTCGCACCTTACTCCTAGATGGATATACCAACAAAGTGCGTAAACTGGAGCAGGTGGCCGATGCTCAATATGAAGTGCTTCCATCCCAAATGGGAGGTATCAATATTACCTTGAATGTTGTCATTAGCGATAAAGTAAAAGAGCAAAAAAACAAAAGCGGGGTGCTGACAGGCGAAAAGGATTTCCCCATCCTCTACCAGGATAATAAGACTTTGCTTACCACTAAATTTGCAATAGCTCAAATGCTCTATTCCAATAACAATGCATGGTATGGGAGAGATGATGCCATGCTCAATGGAAATCCTTTGGCAAAAAACCCAGCAGGAAAAGGCTTCACTAGCTGGGTGGAAGGTTGGGCTTCCGGAGGTTTGTACGGTATTACTACGCTTTCTACAAAAGGTAATATGTACCTCTACGGAGGTGTTAGCTACATCGTGAGTGGCTCAGCAGGAAAAGAACTTTTTACAGATAAGTCAAGGGTATACGGAGCTGTTGAAGATGCTTTTGTTGGATTTATGGGAACGGTGGGTTATCCTTCTGGAAATAGATTTACCTACAACCTCTCCATGGGTAGGCAACAGTTCTCTGTTGGAAATGGTTTCATCATCCGAAATACAGCAGCTAATGGAGACAACCGTGCAGCACTGCAACTCAATCCACGCTGGGCTGCCGATTATCTTGGATTGGCATCAGCACGTTATAATAACATTCTTTTGCAGGCCTTTCAACTAGATCCTGATGAATTGAATGTTGTTGACTCAAGAACGGTCATCCGGGGCTTCAATGCCGAATGGGGTAGCGGATACTCGAATCAAATTGGTTTCATGATGTTGGGGGTTCCGCAATCAGACTTCAAATATTATACCCCATCAGGTAAGGTATTAGGGAGAAATGGGCTGCAGCTTTTTAATTTTCGTTTTTACGCCAACAACCCCCCAAATGTACCAGGTCTATTTTATAAAGGAGAAATTGCTTATGAAAGAAATACTCATTTTAATATGGCCTCTTTTGCCGGATACTCCGAAATTGGTTGGAGCTTCGCCAAAAGTCCGGGTACTCCAACTCTGCGATACCGGTATGCGTATTTTTCAGGCGACAACCCTGACACGGAGTGTTACGAGCGTTGGGATCCGCTGCTTACCGGAGGTAACGGTGAGGAATGGGTGACGGGTGCCAATCATTTCAAGATTGTACAGAATAGCAATATAAATGTTCACCAATTGCAAGCCAATATCCGGCCCTGGCCCAAAATCGAATTCGTTCCGCAGGCTATTTATATGTATGCTTCAAAAAATAATAATATCGGGGGAAACCCTGCATTAGGGTATATGCCAAAAAAAGAGTACGGTAGTGAATTCAATATTACCGTAAAGTATTTTCCCTCCAAACGTTGGTATTGGCACGGACACCTAGCTTATACAATACCCGGGTCGGGGGTTCAAGATGCATTAAGTAACAGTGCAAGACCATGGCTGAGTGCAATGCTATTTTTTAGATATTCACTTTGATGCAACGACTAAATGCAGTGGTGAGACTGTTGATTCCATTAAGAATTAGTTTGTGTAAGTGTCTTAAAACCGGAAAGTTTTAAATTAATAATCGGGCAATTATTCATAACTTAAAAAATGAATTTTTTTAAAAAAATAGCAACTTCATAAACAGAACGCCAGATCTCATGGTTTGGAAAATGTGAGAAAACATAGTTAAACAACCGGGCTGGAGCAGCGGGCATGGTCACGGTTTTGTAATCGAACAGACCTGTTTTAAGATGAACTATCCAGCTTTTTTTGTGTACAGCCATATCAATAAATAAATTTGGTTGAGCGGGAGTTTGAGGTGCCATTTTTTAATGATTTCAGCAACTTTAAATTACCGATTTTACATAGATGCTTGCAGTGATTGGGACTGACAAATATCCTTCTTCAACTGCATCAAATATCTCAGCTTCAATTCCAGCTTGAGTGAATTCTGATCGGCAGTAATATATATCCTCTACTTTGGTAACTTTATTGTGCGGTGGAATAGTATTCCCAAAACGCTTCAATGCTGAATTTTAGTGGCAAGACTATTACCGACTCACAAGATTCAGACAATTGATACGGAAAAAAACTATTTTTGAAATGAATAAGTTAAATAACATGAAACAAATAGTCAAACTTGCATTCCTAACCTCTCTGATATTTTCAGGAAGCTGCAACGAATCCACAAAGAAAAATGCTTCATTTATTGCGGCCGATGCTATTTATTATGGTGGCAATATTTTAACTATGGAAGGCGATAGCGCTAACTATGTTGAAGCCATTGCTGTAAAAGAAGGTAAAATAGTTTTCACAGGTAAAAAAACTGATGCAGAAAAATTAATAGGTGACAGCACAGTAATCACCGACCTAAAGAACAAAACCCTATTACCGGGATTTATTGATCCTCATTTACATCCAAACCTTGGTTGCTTTATTTTGAACACAAAATTCGCAACCCCATTTGACTGGAACTTCCCCTGGGGTAAAGTGAATGCCGTGAGAGGTCACAAGGCATTTATTGATAAAGTAAAAGAATATGCCAATGCAATTACAAATCCAACCGAACAACTAATTGTATGGGGCTATATGGAACCCTTTCATGGAGCCATTTCACGTAAAGAATTAGATGCTATTTCTACTACACGTCCAATCATGATTTGGCAGTATTCAGCACATGAAATGTTCTTGAATACTGCCGCACTAAAATCATTGGAAATCTCTGAAGCTAAAACGAAAGGAAATACCCAGATTTTCTATGACAAAGGAAGATTTCTGGAAGCCGGATTTTTTAATGTGGTAGTTCCCAAATTAGTACCAACAATGAGGAATGATAGTGTGATGAAAGTGGCCATGGGAAAACTTCGGGATGTTGCACATATGGGTGGTATTACTACCCTTGGCGATATGGGAACAGGTTCTTCTGGCGATCTTTGGGGGGATTATAAGTTTATAGTTGATGGTTTAGAGAATGAGCAAACGCCATTTCGTATGCAACTAACACCCGATGTCAATACACTAAGCTTACTGAATGGTGGAAACCTTGAAAAAACACTAAACATTGTAAAAGATTTTGAAAAAAAGAGCTCAAAACATATTTTAATTAGTCATGCTATAAAATTATACAGCGATGGAGCTTTTTTTGGACAAGCATTCCAGGTAGTACCCCCGGGATACTTAGATGGTCATACAGGTGAATGGATTATGGAACCAAAACGCTTGCAGGAAGCCATGAAATTTTGGTGGGAGAAGGATTATCCAATTCATATTCATTGTAATGGTAGTTTGGGACTTTCTACAATACTTGAAGAACTAGAAAAATTACAAAAGGAATCGCCTAAAAAAGATCATAGGTTAACTATTGAACATTTTGGTCAATCATCACCGATTCAATCAGCGCAAATTGCAAGATTGGGCGCAGTAGTTTCGGCCAATCCGTATTATTTATATTCAATGGGAGATAAATATGTAAGCAATACCATTCTTGGAAAGGAAAGAGGCGCAGAAATGGTGAGCTTAGGTTCATTGGTTAAAAATAATGTCCCATTTGCGCTTCATTCTGATTTTACAATGGCTCCGATTCAGCCATTGCTTTTAGCCTGGATTGCAGCAAATCGAATAACTGCCGATGGTACTTTAATGGCCCCTCAAGAAAAAGTATCTGTTTATAATGCTTTAAAAGGGATTACTATTAACGGAGCGTATGTATTGAGATTGGAAAATGAAACAGGAAGTATAAAAGTGGGGAAAAAAGCAGATTTTGTCATCTTAGCTGAAAATCCATTAAAAATAGCCCCACAAAAAATCAGGGATATTAAAATAGTATCAACTGTTTTTAATGGTAAAGACTATCCAATAAAATAATCGAAAAAGTCCTGCAGGATACAGCGGTTTCTTCTCCGCAGGGTCCCCTTCGGGGATTCCTGCGGAGAAGAAAATTATTTACTTACCTCGATTATATATCCGGTTTTATTGAGGCATTGCCAAAAAAGAAACCAATTGGCAATATTGCACCAACTGGTCTCTTCGTTTAGTAAAAACCGTACTACATGAACCTTTCTTAACCTAAAAATTCCAAAGCCTTGAAATATTAAAGCCAATCACAAATTGCCCTTGTGTGTAATCATTCTGATTAAGCATATTGTTTAATGCAGGACTGGTAAATCCATAATTACCTGCAAAAATCTGAAAATCGTGACCACTGGAGCGCATGTCCAGTCCCAGGCTAAGGTTGGGATGTGGGTTATCCAGCGGATGTTCGGTAATGGGTTGATTATAATTAAAGATGATGGCTGTTTTGGCAGAAATTTTATAACGTCCCCCCAATGAAAATGCCAGGTGATCATTTTTCATTCTGGGTTGGATCTGGTTCTTCTCATCGTAATAACCATCCACATTGTTCAAGTGAGTGATGTTGATACTGCCCTGTAAGGATAATTTTTCTGAAAATTTTCTTGCAACAATCAATTCATTGAAAAAACTGAACCTGTCGGATGTTGTTACAATCGGCAAAGCGCTGTTCCTTTTTCTGGTATCCATTCCTGCATAGCCATAATAAGTAACAGATACGGGCATGCGATTGTTTTTGGTTTGTTTTAGCAAAGCATATTTCAAATCGCCGTCTACTTCCATATGATAATTACTTGCACCGAAACCTATCTGCAGGTTTTTTATAGGAACATAGTCAAAGCCCAGCCGCATATTGGCGCCGCCAAATAATCCAAAGAGATCGGTAAACCCATGGTCGGTTGTAGCAAAACGGTGATTGATGTCGAATTCGAAAGTCCCTTTTTGATCTACCACAACAGTCTGGTTATCGATCAGGAAATTTCCTTCGAAAGTATTTTTAACATAAGCAGTTTTTTTCGGTTCAGCTTTTTCTTTTTTGGCAGCCTGTGCCATTATTTGAGTAATATTCATCAAAGCAACCACCAGGAATAAACCTATGCTGAAACATGTTGTTGATAAATGCGGTTGATATCTTTTCATGATAATTGTTTTAATTGTTTTTGGCACCCTGCTTTATCCAGGCATAAATTTTTGCATTGATTGCTGCATCAGGCCCTGAGCCAATGGGCATAACAGGGTTTTTCTTACCGGTAAGCCATAACATCAGCAAACTGTTATCGGGATCACCTGCTTTAACATAGTTTCCAAGCGTTAATGATTTATAGGAATTGGCCGTAGTAAGATCGGGCGCTTTTCCGCCGGTAAGATGACAGCCGCTAACTGCACAGCTTTTGTCGAAAATGGGCTGTATGTCTTTGGCATAGCTCATTTCGGTAGTGATATCATTAGCGGGATTTTTTACAATGGTGGTTGTTTTATAACACCCTGAAAAAATCAGCAGGAACAATACTATCGCGCCGGATAAGCAGGCTGTTTTCTTGTGTAACATGGTCTTTGTTTTATAGTAAAGCAGCAGGCTATTTGTTTTGGAATTTCAATAATAAATTGGGCTGAATTCCATGCTGGTAGTTAGAGCTGTTGAAAATAGCCACACCGAAAGGCTGATCGCTCAATGAAGAGAAATCGATATCCTGTTTTAACTGGTCCGTTGTTTTTAGCAGTCTTTTGAATTCAAGTATCCATCCGCTGCCGGTGTATTTACCAAATGCCTGGATATCACTTCTGCCGGCAGTTAGCGGGGCAGAAATAAAAGAGGGAATGCATTTAGACCCAACGCTTGCAGCAGTGCCTGTATTATCCAGGTATTCTGTTTTTCCTGTGGGGTCAAGTGTAGTTCCATTCATCAGGGTTAATACACCTGCGCTGCTAATACCGGTTACTTTAATGGCTTTTCCACCTGCCAAAGTATCGGTAGCCAGGTAATATAACTGGTTGGTAGCATCAGGAATTACCCATTTTGGTACAGTAACACTGGTACCGTTGCCATCCAGTTTCAAAGACTGTGAATTATTGAATGAACCATTGTTCAGATTCGTATTGGTATTGATATAACTGGTAGAAAATGGAGAAGGCGGAATCAGGTCATCGGCATGACGGCCATTACCGGAACCCCCTACTGTGTCTGTTACAGCCGGCCCACCGGCCCAATCCTGGTACTGGTCGTCCATTTGATTGGTAACAAGGTCTTTGTTCAGATGGCACCACCACATATCAATTTTTTCATTCACCCCATTGGTATAGTGGTTGCCGCTTTTATTCGCAACCATCACACCTGTATAGTTTCTATAGGGTGTAAATAAATGGCAGCTGGCATAACAGGTTTGGGTAACGAATTTAGGGGTGGAGTTATCGATGTTCCACAGCATTGCAAACTGGTCCTGACCCATGCCATCTTTCAAAAGATTACCATTTACATCGAATGATCTGGCGTTTCCGCGCTGTGCCCAAAGTTTGGTTACTGGATTAAAATACCAGGGTTGCACCAGGTTGTTGCTGGGGTCATTCCATTCGGCCAGAAAATAGATATACTGCCCGTCGTACATTGACCTGATTGTTGCAGGATAAGTATTACCGATATAGCCCGCAAACAAACCATTACCCGGATCCGGTACCGTA
>JBDKLG010000170.1:0-4973 GCA_039795695.1 Bacteroidota bacterium | reverse complement strand
TGTCCCAGAACATTTTGGGGTTCTGTCTGCTGTAATTGGTCCAGTAATAAAAATCTTTTGCCTGCTCGGTAAGCTTGTTAAAGCCGGGCTGTGAGCTGTTCCATTCATCAACCTGTTTATTACGGGTTCGGGGCTCGGGAACGGTGCGTACATCCAGCTCTACCATCGTAATCTGGGAAAAAGCAAAAAACGGCAGGAGGACGACAAGAAAGCTTAGGCGGCGTTTATACATTAACTCTGACTTTCTCATACAAACGCAAATATTGGTCCTCTTTCATTCTCATCTCTGCTATTTCACTTTTCTTTTTGTCTTTATACCCGCATAAATGCAGGGCCCCATGAAAAATAACCCTTAAGAGCTCATTCTGGTAAGAGATACCCAGTTCTTTGGCATTATCGGTAACCCTGTCGAGGCTGATGTATACTTCCGCCTCAATGGGCATACCCGCTTCGGATAATCCGAAAGTGATGATATCCGTATAAAAATCATGGTTCAGAAACTCCTGGTTAATGCCCAGGAGAAACTCATCGGAACAAAATATATAGGTAATATTGGAGAGCGCTTTTTTCTCTTTCTTAAAAAGGGCAGCAATAAAAAGTTTGAGGGCTGTTTTGCGGATCAGGTTAAGTGTTCGGTCTCCTGTGCGAAATGATACTAATGCCATGGTTCGTTTTAGTCTTACTCCAAAATTCGTAACAAATACCTTTCCTACCACTATACCTTTGCAGAATAATAGGAATAAATGAAACGATTGTCAGAATTGGCCGTGGGACAAAAAGCAGTGATACATTCTTTTGAAAAAGACGAGATTTTTATCAAGCTCATGGAAATGGGTTGCATACCGGGAGAGCTGGTTAAAATTGAACAAATTGCCCCCCTGGGCGATCCCATCTCCATTTCTGTTGCCGGATACCATCTCAGCTTGCGCATGAATGAGGCAAACAGTATTTTTGTAGAATTGGCACAACCTGTATAACTAATTGATAATCAGTATATTAAATGAAAATCGGGCTGTATTTTGGTTCATTTAATCCCATTCATGTGGGGCATTTGATTGTGGCTTCCCATGTGGCCAACCATACAGAGATACAACAGGTTTGGTTGGTTGTTTCTCCACAAAACCCTTTAAAGCCCTCTGCTGTATTATTAAACGAATACCATCGCCTCTACCTGGTACAGCTTGCTGTTGAAGATGACCTGCGCCTGAAAGCTGCCGATGTGGAATTTAAGCTGCCCAGGCCCTCTTATACCATCGACACACTAACTTATTTGCAGGAAAAATATCCGCAACACGAATTTTCCATTATCATGGGTAGCGACAGTTTTCAGAATCTTCCGCGATGGAAAAACTTTGAACTGCTGGTAAAAAATCATCCCTTTATTATTTATAACCGCCCCGGCCATGGCCTGAAAGATTTTTACGGTGCAAAATACAAGGTGCTGGATGCGCCCCTCTTACAACTGTCTGCAACAGAAATCAGGGAGAATATTAAAAGCGGAAAAAGCATCCGCTACCTGGTTCCCGATAAAGTGCGGGAGGAGATTGAGAACAACCGGTATTATAAATAATCTGCCCACAGACCATCTCCTGTTATTCCAATATTTTTAATTACCGATTTTAAGCAAGGGGCAAGCCTGCTCACCCATTCATAAAAAACCCGGCTTTCTTTGTTTACTTACCCCGGCATTGTAATAGATTTATCTTCTAAAACTGCTTAGATGAAAATCAGACTGCTTACGCTGCTGCTGCTGCTATGCTCGCTGGCACAGGCCCAACAATTATCCGTAGAAAAAATCATGAAAGACCCCAAATGGATCGGGGTTTCTCCTTCGAACCCGTTCTGGAGTACCGACAGCAAATCCCTTTTCTTTAACTGGAATCCGGAAAACAAAACGGCAGATTCTGTTTATACTTTTACCCTTGGTGAAACAGAACCGAAAAAAGCCGCTTACCAGGCTGCGCAAAAAGCAACCGCGCTTAACAATGCTGTATATAATAATAGCAATACACAAATGCTCTATGTATACCGCGGAGATATTTACTGGCTTGAGCTTAAAACAAATAAAACCATACGCGTTACCCAAACAGAAGATTTTGAATCACAGCCAAAATTTATCCGAAACGACGAATGGATTGCTTATAACAGAAGCCAGAACCTATATGCCTGGAATACCAAAACAGGCATAACCGTACAACTCACCAATATTACAAGGGGCGCCGAAAATGCAGCACCGGCGGCTGCCGGTGCTGGCGGTGGCGGCGGACAACGCGGTGGCGGCGGTTTTGGTGGGGGTGGACAGCGCGCTGCTGCCGCTTCCATTGGCGCAGGTAACCAGGAACAATGGTTACAACAGGACCAGCTGAGGTTATTTCAGGTGCTGAAAGAGCGCAAACAAAAAAGGGATGACCGTACTGCTTTTCAGAAAGAAAACAAAGACGGGGATACCCTCAAAACAATTGGCATTGGCGATAAGAATTTGCAACAACTGCAAATTAGTCCGGATGGAAGATTTGTTACTTACCGCTTATTCCAGCCCGCTACTTCTGGTAAGAATACCATTGTTCCCGATTATGTTACGGAGAGTGGTTTTACCACCGATATTCCCGGAAGAACCAAAGTGGGTGCGGCCCAGGGCAGGTATGAGTTTTATGTGTATGATAAAAATACCGATACTTTAATGGCCGTTGCTACCGATTCTATTCCGGGTATTATGGACCAGCCCGATTATGTAAAAGACTATGCACAGAAATTTTCGGGAAGAAGGCTGCAGCCCCGCGGCGTGCTGGTAGGAGGCCCTTACTGGAACGAATCGGGCTCTTATGCGGTGGTGGATATCCGGTCGCAGGATAATAAAGACCGGTGGATCATGCAGCTGAATGCTGCAACAGGAAAATTGTCCTTACTCGATCGGCAGCGTGATGAAGCATGGGTTGGCGGACCGGGTATTGGCGGCGGCGGTTTTGGCGCAAAAATTGGCTGGATCAACGAGAATCTTTTTTACTTTCAAAGCGAAGCCTCCGGCTATTCTCATCTCTATGTGTATGATCTGAGCAGCCAATCCAAAAAAGCCCTTACCGAAGGAAAATACGAAGTGCAGGACCTGGTGCTGAGTAAAACCAAACAGGTTTTTTATATTCTTACCAATGAAGAACATCCCGGCAAACAAAACTGGTACCGCATTAAAACAGACGGAACGAAAAAAGAAAAAATCACTTCGATGGAGGGTGGCTATGAAGTAAGCCTTTCTCCCGATGAAAAATGGATTGCTTACCGTTACTCTTATACAACAAAACCATGGGAACTGTATGTGCAGGAAAATAATCCGGGCAAGAAACCCATACAGGTTACCAATAAAGCAATAACAGCAGAGTTCAAAGCCTACCAGTGGCGCGACACAAAAGTATTTACCATTACTGCAAGAGACGGGGCAAATGTATATGCCAGGATGTTTGAACCTGCAGCAGGAAAGAAAAACAATGCGGCAGTTATTTTTGTACACGGGGCTGGCTATTTACAAAACGTGCATTACTGGTGGAGCTCTTATTTCCGCGAAACCATGTTCAATAATTTACTGGCCGACCAGGGCTATACCGTAATTGATATCGACTACCGGGCCAGCAGTGGTTATGGCCGCGACTGGCGCACGGGTATTTATCGCTGGATGGGTGGAAAGGATTTGACAGATCATGTGGATGCTGCGAAATACCTGGTTGATAATTTTGGGATCGACCCCAATCGCATTGGTATTTATGGTGGTTCTTACGGAGGGTTCATGACGCTAATGGCATTGTTTACCACACCCGATGTATTCAAAGCCGGTGCTGCATTGCGCCCGGTAACAGACTGGGCCAATTATAACCATGGTTATACATCCAATATCCTCAACGAACCGTTTAATGACAGTCTTGCTTATGCCAAATCATCTCCCATCAATTTTGCGGGCGGATTGAAAAATCATTTATTGATTTGTCATGGTATGGTAGATGTGAATGTAAATTTCCAGGATGCGGTGAAGCTTTCCCAAAAACTAATTGAACTGGGAAAAGACAATTGGGAGCTGGCGGCCTATCCCGTAGAAGACCATGGCTTTGTAGAGCCCAGCAGCTGGACCGATGAGTATAAGAGAATATTGAAATTGTTCAATACCTATTTGTTGAAATAGCGGCTCAGTTACATAAACCAATAAAGAAGGGCTCCTGATTCGGGAGCCCTTCTTTGTAATTGTATAAAATTTCTGCGGTCTGCCTGGGAGGGCAGATTACGGTTTAGCGGTTCATCGACATCAAAAATTCTTCGTTGTCTTTTGTGCCGCGCATCCTCTTCAGTAATTCGTTCATGGATTCTTCCGTATTCATATCATTGATGAAGAGGCGGAGGATATTCATACGCTGCAGCACTTCTTTATCCAGCAACAGATCATCACGGCGGGTAGAAGAGCCGGTAAGGTCGATTGCGGGGAAAATGCGTTTGTTGGCAAGGCGGCGATCGAGCAGGAGCTCCATATTGCCGGTACCCTTGAATTCTTCAAAGATCACTTCATCCATTTTGCTGCCGGTTTCAATAAGGGCTGTTGCCAGAATGGTTAATGATCCGCCGTGTTCAATTTTACGGGCCGCACCAAAGAACTGTTTGGGTTTCTGCATGGCATTGGCTTCCACTCCACCCGACAAAACCTTACCCGATGCAGGTGCAACGGTATTGTGGGCACGGGCCAAACGGGTGATGGAGTCTAATAAAATAACCACATCATGTCCGCACTCAACCAGTCTTTTGGCTTTTTGTAAAGCGATGGCAGAAACTTTCACGTGTTTTTCGGCGGGTTCATCGAAGGTGGAAGCGATTACTTCGGCACGCACACTGCGTTCCATATCGGTAACTTCTTCGGGGCGCTCATCAATCAGTACCACCATCAGGTAACATTCCGGGTGGTTGGCAGCAATGGCATTGGCCACTTCTTTCAGCAACATGGT
>JBDKLG010000169.1:0-6048 GCA_039795695.1 Bacteroidota bacterium | reverse complement strand
ATATAAAAGCTCCCAGTTTGTCCAGTGATGCAAAAAAAGCTTTGCCGTTATTCATTTCTGTAAACTCCTGCACAAAATTTTGCAAATACGGATCGGAAGCAATCATGAATGTGGTAATGGGTATTTTCAATTTCTTGCACTGTGCCGCAAGATTGATGCACCTGTTCACTACTTTTCTGTCAAGCCCAAAACTGTTCTTATAGTATTTTTTCCCTATTTTAAGGCAGGTTGGTTTTCCATCAGTAATCATGAATACCTGCTTATTGGGGTTCTTTCTTCTCCGCAGCAGATCCATTGCCAGTTCCAGCCCTGCAACAGTATTGGTATGATAGGGCCCCACCTGCAAATAAGGCAGGTCTTTGATTTCTATTTTCCAGGCATCATTGCCAAACACCACAATATCCAATGTGTCTTTTGGATATTTGGTCGTGATCAACTCGCTCAATGCCATGGCAACTTTTTTGGCTGGTGTTATCCTGTCTTCTCCATATAAAATCATGGAATGCGAGATATCAATCATCAAAACAGTGGAGGTTTGCGTTTTGAAATCACTTTCCCTGATTTGCAAATCATCTTCCTGCATAGAGAAATTTTCCATGCCATGATTAATCTGTGCATTCCGGATACTCTCCGTGAAGTCAATCTGTTCAAGCATGTCGCCAAACTGGAATGGACGGGTATCCGGATTGATTTCATCTCCCTGCCCGGGCTTGAATGTCTGGTGATTGCCCTGCTTGCTCTTCTTCAGCTTGCCAAAAATTTCTTCCAGGCTTTTCTTTCGGATGGTTTGTTCTGACTTACCTGTTATTTTAAAACTGCCATCCAGCTGATTTTCTTCGAGGTATCCATTTTGTTTCAGGTCTTCAATAAAATCTCCCATGCCATATTCATCCCCTGTTAACCTGTATTTTGTATCCAGCTGATTTAACCAGTCCAATGCCTCTCCTGCATCGCCATTTGTATAAGTAAGCAGTTGCATGAAAAGGTCAAGCAGTTGTTCAAACTTGCTTTTACCATTTTCTTCAGCACTGAACTGTATGAATCTGTGACCTAACATAGCTGTAAACTACAAAAAAAGAAGAATCAATAACAATACTGTTTACTGGAACAAAAAACCTTCGGAATAGTTGTGCCGGGCAATAAAAAAGCCTGTAATGAATACAGGCTTTTGGTTGAATTATTTGCTGTTTATTTAGGAACTGAGTCCGGTTTGGGTGCCATCAGCTTACCCGGAATCTGTATTCTCGGGTTGTAAATGGTTTGCATTTGTTCCAGGCTTTTCAGGTAGCTATCGGCTGCACGTTTTTCTTCCGACATATGATCCTGCTTATCGGCACTTAACGTATTGTAATACCTCAATTGCTGTTGAAGATCTGTTTTAACCGAATTACCTACTTTATTGGCCAGTACTGTATCACCTGCCATATAACAGGCTTCCATAAAGATCAGGGAAATTCTGTTGTGTATATTTCCCCTGCTGGTCATTCCATAAGGATAGTTTGACTGATTAAGCATCTTATCCGCTTTCTCCAGCACTTTTACTGCATCTGCTTTGCGGTCTTTAGCAGTAAGGTCCATGGCCAATTCTGCATAGGCAGAACGAATGGTACCCAGGTGGCGACGATTTTCCTCGTCAAAATAAACACCCTTTATATTGGCATTACCAAAACCAAATTTATTCAGGGCTTTGTCCAGCATCCAGTCTGTATTTACCCTGCTGTTTTGAACAGGAACCAGGCGGAAACTCAATCCATCCCTTCTCAGGTATTGATCAAAACCCAGGTCGGCATTGGGATTCGTAAAATAAATAGGTCTTTCCCATTTATTGGCAGCAATGATATTCAATAGGGCAAGGTCATTTTTCATTAACCCGCCTTTGGGTATCTCAAATTTCATTTCACTTACAATACTGTCGGTAGCATTAGCAGTTTTATTCTTTAAAACAGTTTGCCTGTCAACAGGTACCGATACTTTTCTAACCGGGAAAGTATTCAAAGGCTCTCCTCCTCTGGTATTATCCTGTTTTTCGGGATCATCGCTGCCTGAATAATTCTTCATCATATCATACAGGTCATAATACCTGTCTTCGGGTATTTCTGCTTTAGGCCGGTAAATAACATAATCCCTTTTCCCTCCTTCAATCTGCTCAGGCGACCATATCACGTCGATGGGGGCACTTTGGTTCACTTTGTACCGCAACTGGTTGATATACCAATCGATACCCAGTAAACTAAAATTGATCACCCGTATATCCGGCCTGATGCCTTCTACTTCCTGTGCATACCACAAGGGGTAGGTATCATTATCACCGT
The DNA here is from genome assembly GCA_039795695.1 of Bacteroidota bacterium. Lineage (GTDB taxonomy): Bacteria > Bacteroidota > Bacteroidia > Chitinophagales > Chitinophagaceae > Sediminibacterium. The sequence continues at coordinate 3,736 of JBDKLG010000169.1, read as the reverse complement.
AACTGAAAAGAATCGCATTAGGCGCACAGCTTTCGAGGTAATTTTTTGCCAGATCTCTGGGCAATACTTTCTGGCTGCGGTCATGGTCGTCCCATTCCTGCTGTGCCATCAATACAGGCACTGCCAGTAAACAAAGGAATGTTGCAAGCGATGCTGCACTTGTTTGCGACAGGCCTTTGGCCATCCAGTCGCGCACTTTCAATACCCCCAATCCTATCCAGATGGCAAATGCATAGAAGCTTCCCACATAAGCATAATCACGTTCACGCGGCTGGTAACCTGCCTGGTTCAGGTAGAGGATGATGGCAAAACCTGTAAAGAAGAACAATAGCAGATTAACCATTCCGTCATCCCCTCTTTTTTTGAACTGGTAGAATAGGCCGATTAAGCCAAGAATTAACGGCAGGGCAAATAATTTGTTATTGGCTTTGTTATTCTTTAAACTATCCGGCATGGCAGCCTGATCGCCATAGAAGAGGTTATCGGTGGGCAGGCCAGAAATCCAGTTACCATCTCTTACATTACCTGCAAAAAGCCCCTGGTTATCGTTTTGTTTACCGGCAAAATTCCACATGAAATAGCGGAAATACATCCAGTAAATCTGGTAACCCATAAAGAATTTTATATTATCAGCCTGATCGGGGGCTCTTTCGTATTTACCATCCTTGGTTTTATTAATGCCCAGGTAATAAGCATAATAATCTGCATGGTTCTGGTCATTGCTGGGATCCCATACCCTGGGGAATACCATTTTATCTTCGGATGCATATACATATTTCCGGTCCTGTCCTATTTCAATGTATTTATCTTTTGATTTCTGGTAACGCATCCCTGTATTCCTTAGGTCTACCGGATCGGCCGTGAATTTCTGTCCGTACAAAATGGGAAAATCTCCGTATTGATCCCTGCCCAAATAACCCACCAAACTGTTTGGATTATCCACATTATACATATCTACAGAGGGGTTGGCATTGCTGCGGATCATGGTAGTTACATAAGTGCTGTAACCTATCAGCATGAATGCAATACACCATACACCCAGGCGCAGATAGGGCCATGATTTTTTTGCGGCAATTCTCAGCCCATACCAACAGGCGGCCCCAACCAGTAAAAAGAAAAATGTGAAGCCGGAAAAGAAGGGTAGCCCAAATCCATTTACAAACCACCGATCAAATGTTCCTGCAAGTTTAACGGAGTATTGTATTACCCCAACCTGAACTACTCCAACTACAATACATCCAATCACAAAAAATATATATGCTCCACCGTAATGGGCTTTTTTGTCTTTGCCCATTTTTTCTACCAAAAACAAGAGTCCGATTCCTGCAAGAATACCTACAATCACCAATCCCGACATGGTTCCGTCCAAAGGAATATTGTCTGTTGATTCTCCTGCGGCAAGAACCAGTGCAAGGATAAATGCAGCAATACCGCCCAGCGCAATCAACCGGATGAACCATTTGCGTAATACTTCGTATTTGAATGAGTCTTTTCTCCTGAAATAATAGACCATTACAATGGCAGGGATGGTAAGGAGATTCAATAAGTGAACCCCGATAGACAAGCCCATCAAAAAGAAAATGAAGACAATCCATTTATCCGCACCGGGTTCATCGGCATGGTTTTCCCATTTGAGTATGGCCCAGAAAACAATTGCCGTAAAGAAAGATGACATGGCATAAACCTCTCCTTCCACTGCACTATACCAGAATGAATCACTAAAAGTATAGGCCAGTGCTCCAACAGCTCCTGCGCCCATGATTGACCAGATTTGAGAACTACTGAGGGCATCATCTGTTTTCACACCTACTATTTTCCTGGCGAAATGGGTAATGGTCCAGAATAGGAAGAGAATGGTAAAGCCACTGGCCAATGCACTCATGATATTGACTGCTTTGGCTGCAGTAAGCGGGTTATCGCCAAAGATCACAATGAATATCCGGCCCAGCAGCACAAAGAGAGGGGCTCCGGGCGGGTGGGGTATTTGCAGTTTAAAACAACTGCTCACAAATTCACCGCAATCCCAGAAACTTCCGCCGGATTCTGCGGTTAAAATGTACACGGTACAGGCAATCAGGGCTACTAGCCATCCAACTAGGTTATTAATCTTCTTAAACTGCATTGGTTTTGGTTTTTTAAGACTGGCAAACATACCTTAATAATTGTAAAAAGGGAAATGGATTTCAAGGTTTTAGGGATTTTAAGAAAACCTTATAAACAAGGTAATTGCCGATTGGCCAGGCCCCTGTCCGGTCGGGTTTATTTCATCTAAACAGTAAATCGAAAGCGGGAAATAGGCATTCCTTATCTTTGCAGCCCTTATGACCCAAAAACGGACCGTAGCTTTTCATACCCTGGGATGCAAATTGAATTTTTCAGAAACATCCAGCTTATCAAGACTTCTTGAAAATGAAGGATTTGAAAAGAGAGAATTTGATGACCCGGCCGATGTATATGTAATTAATACCTGTTCTGTTACCGATAATGCCGATAAGGAGTGCCGGCAGCTGGTTAGAAGAATTCAAAGAAAGACTCCTGAGAGCCTTGTAGTAATTACCGGCTGTTATGCCCAGCTAAAACCGGCTGAAATAGCCGCGATACCGGGTGTTGACCTGGTACTGGGGGCTGCAGAAAAATTTAATATTGCCCGTCATATCGGAGAACTTTCAAAGGGAGATTCTGCAAAAATCTGCAGTTGTGACATCGAAGAGGTAAGCGGGTTTAATGCATCTTTTTCCCAGCACGACAGAACCCGTACTTTTTTAAAGGTACAGGACGGCTGCGATTACAATTGTTCTTTTTGTACCATTCCAATGGCAAGGGGCAAAAGCAGGAGCGATTCTGTTGAGCATGCTGTAAAACAGGCATGTGAACTGGCAGACAGGGGTGTGAAGGAAATTGTTTTGACGGGGGTAAACCTGGGCGATTTTGGCAGGGGTCCAAACGGAACCGACAATTACCGGGAATCTTTTTTTGACCTTATCCGGGCGCTTGACAAAGTGGAGGGTATTGAACGCTACCGCATCAGTTCTATAGAGCCCAATCTTTTGAGCAATGAAATAATTGAATTTGTAGCCCAAAGCAACAGGTTCATGCCCCATTTTCATATACCCCTGCAAAGCGGCAGTAATGCCGTGCTTGCACTCATGAGAAGAAGGTATAAAAGAGAATTGTATGCCGAGAAAGTGCAATTGATTAAAACCCTGATGCCGCACTGTGCCATTGGAGTAGATGTGATTGTTGGGTTTCCGGGCGAAACAGAAGATCAGTTCAAAGAAACATTCGATTTTCTGCATTCACTCGATGTTTCCTATTTGCATGTATTTACCTATTCTGAAAGAGACCATACAAAGGCATTGGAAATAAAACCCGTGGTGCCTGTAGCAGTAAGAAATGAGCGCAACAAAGCACTCAGAAACCTGTCTTTTATGAAACTCCAGTTTTTTACGGAAAAGCACCGGGGGCAGAACAGGAAAGTACTTTTTGAGGCATTCAATAAAAACGGCATGATGGAGGGGTATACCGATAATTATCTTCGCATCGCTACCCCCTATCGGGAAGAGTGGGCCAATGAAATTATTGAGTGGGAACTTTGATGCTGATCTTACCCATTGGGTGAATCATACCTGTTCACTGATTTTTTAAACCACCGATAGAAATTCAGCCGGAAATTCAACAACCATTACCTGCCCAAGGCTGGCTAATTTCACATAAATTTTTTTCCTGCCTCCCCTGA
>JBDKLG010000168.1:0-6000 GCA_039795695.1 Bacteroidota bacterium | reverse complement strand
GGATGGTAAAAGGCTTCGTGCAAAAGAGGCACAGGAAATTTCGGGTATTGCTACCATTGTATGGCTCGACGCGCTGGAAGCTCCTTTGCAAAGCTGGGTTCATCTGGCAGACAATATCTACCTCGATTCCAATGAAAACGACCGCAAAGCATCGTCCATCAGAACAAGGGAATATCGTTTTATTGATGAAATGAAAGAAGCCTACCCACTGCATCATTTTCACCGTGCTGCAAAAATCATGAAGCAATTGCGCAGCATCAAAACAAAGGAAGAGATTGAAGTTGTTCAAAAAGCCATTGATATTACCAATCATGCTTTCAGGCGCCTACTGCAGTTCATCAAACCGGGTGTAACGGAATATGAAATTGAAGCAGAAATATGGCATAGTTTTTTGAGCCAGCGTGCTACAGGTCCGGCCTACGGCAGCATTATTGCCAGCGGCGACAATGCCAGAACCCTGCATTATGTTTCAAATAATGCCACCTGTATGGATGGGGAATTGATTTTGATGGATTTTGGTGCCGAGTATGGAAACTATTGCGCCGATCTTACCAGAACAGTTCCGGTGAACGGAAAATTCAGCCGCCGGCAAAAAACGGTGTATAATGCCTGCCTCCATTTACACAATTATGCCAAAAGTATTCTGAAACCCGGAATCAATATTCTTGATTATACTGAAATGGTAGGAGAGGAAGCCACCGGGCAATTCCTGAAAATTGGCTTGCTGAGAAAATCGGATATTAAGAATGAAGACAGGGAGAACAGGGCTTACCGCAAATATTTGTACCATGGCATTTCGCACCACCTGGGAATGGATGTACACGACCTTGGCACAAGAACAGCGCCTATCAAGGCAGGAATGCTGTTCACCATCGAACCCGGCATTTATATTGAAGAGGAAAAAATGGGGGTAAGAATTGAAAACAATTGCTGGATCACCCGTAATGGCAACAATGATTTAATGAAAAATATTCCCATTACTGTTGAAGAGATTGAAACCCTGATGAAAAGAAAATAAACAAGCCTGTTGTTCAAGTAACGAAGCCATTATGAAGCAAATTCCCAATCTATTTACCCTTTTAAACCTTTTCTTTGGCTGCCTGGCCATTGTTGTGATTATGCAATCGGGCATTACCATTGCTGTAGACGGAAACGGGGAGAACCTTGTTGTAATTCCTGAAAAAATTTACCTCGCAAGCCTGTTTATTGGCATATCGGCCATTATCGATTTCCTGGATGGTTTTCTGGCAAGGCTGCTGAAAGTTCCGTCTGAAATGGGTAAGCAGCTGGATTCTCTTGCCGATACCGTAAGCTTTGGCGTAGCTCCGGGTTTAATCGTTTACCAGTTTTTGCGCTTAAGTTTTGCACAGCAGGCAGGAGGCTTAGACAGTTCTATTGTATGGTTATTACCTGCCTTCATCATTCCCTGTGCAGGTGCTTATCGTTTGGCGAGATTCAATATAGATCCGGAACAGTCAACCGGGTTTAAAGGAGTACCCATTCCTGCCGCTGGCTTATTTTTGGCTTCTTTTCCCCTGATTTACTGGTATTCCAATGATATCCGCATTAATACGCTATTGCAGAACAAATGGTTCTGGTATGGGCTGATCCTGCTCATAAGCTACCTGATGGTTTCCCGTTTGCCCATGCTGGCAATGAAGTTTTCCGGATTAACCCTGCAGAAGGCAATGCCCTTTCTGATAATGGCCCTGATTGCCATTGTAAGCGCAGTAAGTTTTGGCTGGATCGCTGTTCCGGTTACTTTTATTGCTTATGTAATTCTATCTTTGACCTTCAAACAAAAGAATCATGACCTATAATGTTCAGATTAAAGTAATGCCTTTAAAAGATTTGCTGGATCCGCAGGGGAAGGCGGTAATGGGAGGACTGAAAAATCTTGGCCTGGGTGCCATATCAGATGTACGGGTAGGTAAGCACATCAGTTTACAAATTGAAGCCGATAGTGAAGCAAATGCGAAAACAATGGCTGAAGATGCCTGCAAAAAATTACTGGCCAACCCTGTAATGGAGTTCTACGAAATTGAGATGATTCATTAATATAAGCGTTAAGCCATGATTAACCGGCAGTAAGTTGATAGCCCAACCTGCTGTTTTGATACATGGCTTAGTGCTTGATAATTGGTACTTAGTACTTATGCTCTACCTCGTTCCCACACCTCTTGGAAACTTAAAAGACATCACCCTCCGTGCTTTGGAAGTATTGAAAGATGTGGAATTGATTTTGTGCGAAGACACAAGAACCTCTTCAAAATTGCTGAACCATTACCAGATTCAGCAACCGCTCTCTCCCTATCACCAGCACAATGAACATAAAATTGTTCAGCATATTGTTGATCAGTTAAAAGCGGGCAAAAAAATGGCATTGATTACAGATGCCGGCACACCGGCTATTTCGGACCCCGCCTTCCTGCTGGTGAGGGCCTGCATAAAAGAAAATATTAAAGTAGAATGTTTGCCCGGTGCCACAGCTTTTGTGCCGGCATTGGTTAACAGTGGCATTCCCGCCACCCGTTTTTCATTTGAAGGTTTTTTGCCATTGAAAAAAGGCAGGCAAACTTTGCTGAAAAAACTGGCACTGGAAGAAAGGACCATGATTTTTTATGAAAGCCCGATGCGCCTGGTTAAAACCCTCGAAGAAATGGCTGTCTATTTCGGAAACGACCGCCCCTGCTGTGTTAGCAGAGAGCTGACCAAAATATTTGAAGAGAACAAACGCGGCAGTTTACAGGAAGTGGCAGATCATTTTAAACTTAAAACGGTAAAGGGTGAAATAGTCATTATTGTGGGTGGCAACGAATCCATATAATTTTTTCTGTCTGCATTCTTTTTTTCCTGAAATTTATCCCATCACCATCATATTGTAAACATGCGAAAATACCAACTGATAACGGCGGCAGTCATTTTTTTTACCGTACAGCAATTTGCAGCCATTGCGCAACCCGACAGATGGCAGCAGCGAATCAAATACACCATTAATGTAAACATGGACGTTGCATCCAATCGTTTTACAGGTACGGAAAAACTGGAATACACCAATAACTCTCCTGATACTTTGGGCAAAGTATTTTTTCATTTATACTGGAACGCATTTCAACCGGGAAGCAGCATGGACGTAAGAAGCCTGGAACTGGGCAAAACAAAACTGGCTGAGCCCGGCAGGAGAAGTGATGGGCTTGACTGGGATTCCCGCGTGAAAGACCGTATCGGAAAACTAACACCCGCTGAAATAGGTTACCAGCGTGTATCGGCTATCAGGATAAACGGTGAACTGCAAAAATTGAAAGAGCACGAAACGATACTGGAAGTTGTTTTATCCAAACCCATTCTTCCAAAAACAAAAGTATGGATGGATCTAAGTTTCGAAGCGCAGGTTCCTTTGCAGATACGCAGAAGCGGAAGAGACAACAAAGACGGCGTTCGCTACAGTATGAGCCAGTGGTATCCTAAAATGGTGGAATACGATTACCAGGGCTGGAATGCCAATCCCTATATTGCCAGAGAGTTTTATGGTGTTTGGGGCGATTATGATGTGAACATCACCATTGATAAGAATTACTTTGTTACCGCAGGAGCTGATTTGCAAAATGGCAATGAACTTGGGTTTGGCTATGAGACCCCGGGTGTAAAACTGAAGCCCTCTGCAGGAAATACACAAACCTGGAAATGGCAGGCATACAATGTGCACGACTTTATGTGGGCCGCAGATACCAGTTATAAAATGATTACCCGATCTGTAAAAGACGGTCCCCTGATCAGGGTGGTTTACAAAGCGGTGGATTCCCTCGATAACCGCTGGCAGAAAATGGCCGATACAGTGGCTTTGGCTTATCCTATTATTGCAAAAACATTCGGGGCCTATCCTTATAAAACCTACACATTTGTTCAGGGTGGGGATGGAGGAATGGAATATCCCATGGCAACTTTGATTGTTGGGCCAAGTGTAGGAACAGCAATTCATGAGTGGATGCATACCTGGTACCAGATGTTGATGGGAACCAATGAGTCTTTGTACCCCTGGATGGATGAAGGGTTTACAGACTATGCCAGCACCCGCGTTGGTGCTACGCTTAGAAAAGCACCGGGTTTCTGGTACACCGCTGCATACAGGGGCTATTTTAACCTGGTCAGGAGTGGCCTGGAAGAGCCTGCCAGCACCCATTCCGATCACTACAATACCAATTATGCATACAGCAATGCGGCTTACAGCAAGGGAGCGGTATTTATGGAACAACTGGGATATATTGTGGGAGACAGTATAAGAGACAAAATATTGCTGTCTTACTATCAGCAATGGAGGTTCAAACATCCCAACCCTAACGATTTCATTCGTGTTGCCGAAAAGATAAGTGGTATGGAGCTCGACTGGTATAAGGAATACTGGATCAACAGTACCAAAACAATTGATTATGCGGTAGGCGATATTAATGTGAAGAACGGCAGCACAAATATTACCATCAAACGCATTGGCAAAATGCCCATGCCAATTGATGTGCTTGTAACATTCAAAGACGGGTCGCAGGAATTGCACCACATCCCTCTCAGCCTGATGTATGGAGAGAAGGCAGCAGAAAACAAAATACCCAGAACGGTACATGCCGAATGGAAATGGACACATCCTGAATATGCATTTGATACAAAAAGAAGCATCGGTGAAATTAAATCCATTGAAATAGATCCCAGTCAGCGTTTGGCCGATGTAAACAGGACGAATAATAAATTGGTCATACCCGATTGATTGAACAGCTGATCAAACATGCTTGTAGCTAAAAGGGAAGATGCCAATGTATCTTCCCTTTTTCATAACTGCCAAGCGTTGGATGCCTATAGTGATGACTGCTATTTTGCAGCGTGAAGTACAAATTTTTCCTCGAAGTATTCTTCAGGGAAAATTTTGTAGATGGGCATCATTTTAGGTCTTAGCCCGCTTTCAAAAATTTCCTGGGCCAGGTCGCCGCCTTTTAAGCAGATTAACCCATTGGGCAAGGGTTTGCTATGATCTTTTTTGATAAGCGGGGCGCTCCATTTCCACAATTCTTTCAGGGGAGCTACGGCTCTTGAAATGGCATAATCAAATTTTCTGTTTTTGATTTCTTCGGCACGGGTATGTTGTATGGTGATGTTTTTGATACCCGCCCCCTCACAAACCGATTCTACCACTTTTAGTTTTTTGGCAATGCTGTCTACCAGGTGAAAACGGACCCCCGGAAAAAAGATGGCCAGCGGAATGCCCGGAAAACCGCCACCACAGCCAATGTCAATGACTGAAGTGCCCGGCTGAAAATCTGCAATGGCGGCAATGCTCAAGGAATGCAATACATGGTGCAGGTAAATGCTTTCGATGTCTTTTCTTGAAACCACATTGATTTTTGCGTTCCAGTCTTTGTACAATGCCTCCAGCAAAGCAAACTGATTGATCTGGGCATCTGTAAAATCATCAAAATATTTGAGGATTAATCCCAGTTTTTGCGGGGTGCTTTCCATATGGCGGGTAAAGTGATTATGTAATAAAAAAACATCCAGACATCGAATAAAAGGAACCAGGGCCAGAGATCAGTTTCGTTTAATTTTTTCATGCCCTTATAAAAAACAATTGACTGAACAATCAACCGAAGACCGAATACGGATAAAGCTATCCACCAGTTAAAAAATACAATGGATAGGGCAAGGAGTGGGTAAATCAAAAACAAACTCAAAGAATACATGCCCAATAAGAACTTGTGTTTTGGTTTGTAAAAACGACTGGTAGTATAGTGCCTGTATTTCTGCCTCATCCAATGGCTCCAGCGTTTTTTGGGTTCGCTTAAAGTATGTGTATCCGGATCAATAACAATAGCTGTATTCTGGGCAGTAGCCACCTGGTTAATGAATAAGTCGTCATCGCCACTGGGTATCTGGTTGATGGATGAGAACCCTTTGTTCCGCAGGAATACATCTTTCTTATAACTAAGGTTTCTACCAACACCCATATAGGGAATACCT
>JBDKLG010000167.1:0-7248 GCA_039795695.1 Bacteroidota bacterium | reverse complement strand
CGGTTTATAAGGACCTGTTTATGCAGGCTGCCAATGATTCTTCCTATTCGGTTGCAGGTGCTGCTTTACTTGCATTGAATGAACTGGATGGGAAAGAGGCATTGGCGATTGCTAAAAAATTGGCCAAAGAAGAAACCAAGGGCAGGCTGAAAGCTGCTATTAATGCTGTTTTCATGAAAAATGGCGATGAAACCACTTATGAAATTTTTGACAAGCTAAGCTTGCAGGAAAAGTTCGGTTCCTTAACCGGCTTTGTAGAATTTCTGGGTAAAGAAACCAATGCAAAGAATTTTACCGGAGGTGTTGATATGCTGCTTAAACTGAAAAGGGAAATTCCTGCTTCTGCCAGACAACAAACTGATCCGTTTATCAATATGCAGCTGAAAGGACTTGCAGATAAGAAATCTGCTGCAGGTGCAAAAGAACTGGCAGATTATATTTTGGAGAAGATCAAATAGACAGTTGCCGTAAATTAATTTTACCGGCCGAGACATTGTATAAAAAAACCATCTTTTTAAGATGGTTTTTTTATACAATATATTTTTTAATTAATTACTCATCACCATCCCCCTCCTGCGCCGCCGCCGCCGCTACTGCCACCACCGAAGCCGCCAAAACCGCCGCCACCACTGCTTCCGCCTCCCCAACTGCTTCCACCGCCACCACGGCCGCCATTCATGAGGGAAGAAAGAATCATGGCATTGGCAAATGATCCAAGCCCGCCTCCCCGGCCGCCGCTTCCGCCGCCTCTGTTGCCCCGGCTGACTATTAAAATAACAATGACTAAAATAAATAAGAAAGTAAAAACAGATCCAGCACCTTTTCCATTATTACTGCTTTTCTCCCGCTTTATCTTGTATTCACCAACGGCTGCTTTGGTTAATGCATCGATGGCATTATCAATACCCCGGTAATAATTCTGTTTCCTGAATTCAGGAACAATTTCATTTCTATAAATGCTTGCAGCAGTAAGATCAGGAATGGCTCCTTCGAGGCCATAGCCTACTTCTATCCAAACTTTTCGGTCATCAATGGCTGCAATAATGAGTACCCCATTATTGGTTTTCTTATTACCAATGCCCCAGTCTCTGAAAAGCTTTACGGCATAATCTTCAATAACATAGTCTCCCAGCGATTTAATCAGCACCACTGCTATCTGGTTAGAAGTACTGTCGTCCAGAGCAACCAGTTTTCTTTCCAGTATGTCAACCTGTTCGGGTGAAAGCACACCGGCTGCATCATTCACCAACCTGGGTGGATTGGGTTTGGGCAGGATATTTTGCGCCTGTAGTATTCCCAGGGAAAAAAAGGCAAAGAATATAAATAGGTGTTTCTTCATTCCATTAGTCTAAGCGGCATTGGTGACCGATGATGCTACCATTTTAAAAAAACGGTAAGACCATTTTTACCGGTCTTACCGCAGGTGATTATTTTCCAAAAACAATATCATCCGGCAATTCGTTCCGATCAGTTTTTGCGTCATAGGGAAAATGCAGTGTTAAAGCCTCTCCTATGTCTCTGATAACTTCGCTTATACCCAGTGAGTAATTGTTTTTATTAAACTGTGTAAGTATTCTGGTTACTTCTTCATTCCAAAATGCATTGCCCACTTTTTCGTGAATACCTTCATCGCCAAAAATAGCCAGCTGCCTGTCTTTCATGGCAACATAGAGCAGTACCCCGTTTCGGGCTGCTGTGGTATGCATATTCAGCTGATTAAATACTTCTTTGGCGCGGCGCACAGGGTCAACATAAGTACAGTGGCTTTCGACAAAGATTCGAACTTCGCCGCTGGTTCTATGTTCGGCCTGCTGGATGGCTTCAACTATTAATTGCTGTTCCTCAGTAGAAAAATAGTTGACCGGCTTGCGTTTAAAAAATGAGCACATGGATTGCTTTTAGAATTTCACTTCAGGGGCTTTATCGGCACCTGCTTCGGCTTTGAAACCTTCTTTGGTTTTAAAGCCAAACATTCCGGCAAAAATGTTCATAGGGAAAGAACGTACTTTCACGTTGTATGACTGAATGGCATCGTTAAAATCGTTACGAGCCACTTTGATCCTGTTTTCGGTTCCTTCCAGCTGTGCCTGTAATCCACGGAAAGCTTCATTTGCACGCAGGTTGGGATACTGTTCAGAAACAACCAGCAAACGACCCAAAGCCTGTGAGAGCTGACCCTGTGAAGCCTGGAACTGCTGTAATTTCTCAGGAGTAAGGTCCTTGGCATCCACTTTCATTTGAGTGGCGCTGGCCCTGGCTTCTATTACTTTGGTTAAAGTTGTCTGCTCAAAATTGGCTTCTCCTTTTACTGTATTGACCAGATTGGGGATCAGGTCGGAACGACGCTGGTAGTCACTTTGCACTTTGTTCCATGCGTTGCTTACGTTTTCGTCCTGTTTAACCAGGCCATTGTACCCATTGCAGCCCGACCATCCTAAGATGACAACCAGGGCTAATATTACGATAAGGGTGATGTTTTTTGTACTCATACAAATGTTGATTTTAATGTAATTTACTTGTTTGTCGTAAAACAGGTATAAATATTACAAAGGGAGTGCCATGATGGGATGGATGGCATTTTGGCGGGTATTGGCTCCAAAATGGCTTAAAGAGGCTTTCCCGCATTGCCTGAACAGCGGAAAGTTATTTTACATAACCAAAGCACCCCTCCTGCGAGCGGATATTTGGTTATGTTTTAACCGATTAGTCTTTGATGGCAGCTATGCCCGGCAGTACTTTTCCTTCGAAATATTCGAGTAGGGCCCCGCCACCTGTGGAAACATAACTTACCTTATCTGTATAGCCGAATTTGTTGATGGCTGCAACACTATCGCCACCACCTACCAGTGAGAAAGCGCCATTTTGGGTGGCTGTGGCCAATGCGGTAGCGATGGCTTTGGTACCGTGCTGGAATTTTTCCATTTCAAACACCCCCATCGGGCCGTTCCAGAGGATGGTTTTTGATTTTTTGATACAATTGGAAAATTGCTCGCATGCATTGGCGCCGATATCGAGCCCCATCCAGCCATCAGGAATATGGTTGCTGGGGGCAGAAGATGTATTGGCATCTGCAGAAAATTTATCGGCGATTACAGAATCCGCGGGCAGGTGAATATTCACTCCTTTTGCTTCTGCCTTTTTCAGTAATTCCAAAGCAATATCCATGCGATCGTCTTCACAGAGTGAATTGCCAATTAATCCACCTTCTGCTTTCATAAAAGTATAAGCCATACCCCCGCCGATGATGATATCAGTAGCTCTTTCCAATAAGTTTTCGATGATCAGGATTTTATCGCTCACTTTTGCTCCGCCGATGATGGCGGTAAATGGTTTTTCGCTTTCGTGCATCACTTTTTCTGCACTGGCCACTTCTCCTTCCATTACAAGGCCGAACATTTTTTTATCTCCGGGGAAGAACTTTGCTATCACCGCTGTTGAAGCGTGTGCACGGTGTGCTGTGCCAAATGCATCGTTTACATACAGGTCGCCCAGTTTGCTTAGCTTTTCAGCGAAAGCGGTATCTCCCTTTTCTTCTTCCTTGTAAAAACGCAGGTTTTCAAGAAGCAGTACTTCGCCGGGTTGCAGGGAAGCAGCTTTATCGGTAGCAGACTGCCCGATGCAATCGTCTGCAAATTTTACTGTTGCACCATTCAATAATCCGATGAGGTGTTTTACAAGGTGTTTTAATGAGTATTTATCGGTTGGTCCGTCTTTTGGGCGGCCCAGGTGGCTCATTAAAATAACTGCTCCGCCATCGGTCAATATTTTATTGATGGTAGGAATGGTTGCAGTCATCCTAGTATCATCGGTGATATTGAATTCGGCATCCAGGGGCACATTAAAATCTACACGGATAAGGGCTTTTTGTCCTTTGAAGTTGTGGCTTGAGAATCTGCTCATTGTTTTGTGGTTACTTGTGTTGAAAATACTGTTTATCCTGTTTGTTTCAAACTTGTTTTTAAAATTGCTCTCTAAGCTGTTGTGCTATTGAACAATATGGGATTGGGTGGTTGATTCTCCAAAACCCTGTTGAACAGGAGTATGGCTTTTTGGTTTTTGTATTGATACCCACCAAATTATCTTAGGTTAAATGGTTGTATCGGGTTAAAAATACCTGCGCTGCAATTCAATGGTTTGGCCACAGATTAGCAGATTATACCAATCGATCTGCGGCAAACCAGTCATATAATTTTGTTCATCTGCTTACAAAAAAACAGGGCCATAAAACTATGTGCCCTGTTGTAAATTATATTTTATGCGTGGTTGATTTGCACATAAATGTTCTAAAAGTTGAAGTGTGCGACGCAACAAATGCCGAATAAAGGACAAATGCCGGTGAACAACTGCTTATTTAGAGATCAATCCAGCGAAATATTTAACGGTACGAACAAGCTGGCTAACATAGCTCATTTCATTATCGTACCAGCTAACTGTTTTAACCAGTTGGGCATCGCCTACTGTCATTACCTTGGTTTGTGTAGCATCGAACAGGGAACCGAAATGTGTTCCGATGATATCGGTGCTTACAATTTCATCTTCGTTGTAACCAAAGCTTTCATTGCTGGCTGCTTTCATGGCCGCATTGATTTCATCGGCTGTTACTTTTTTATTCAGGATACTGGTTAATTCGGTTAAAGAACCTGTGATGGTAGGAACCCTTTGTGCTCCGCCATCCAGTTTGCCTTTTAATTCGGGTAATACCAAACCGATGGCTTTTGCTGCGCCCGTGCTGTTGGGAACGATATTGGCAGCAGCGGCTCTTGCGCGGCGCAGATCACCTTTTGGATGTGGTGCATCCAAAGTATTCTGGTCGTTGGTATAGGCATGGATGGTTGTCATGATACCTGTTACGATACCATATTGGTCATTCAATACTTTGGCCATTGGGGCCAGGCAGTTGGTGGTGCAGGAAGCGCAGGAAATAATGGTTTCTGAACCATCGAGTATGGTGTGGTTTACATTGTAAACAACTGTTTTCAGGTCGCCGGTTGCGGGTGCGGAAATAACGACTCTTTTTGCACCTGCTTTGATATGTGCTGTTGCTTTTTCCTTATCGGCAAAAAATCCTGTAGATTCAATTACCACATCAACACCATGTGCACCCCAGGGAATTTGTGAGGGGTCTTTTTGTGCATATATTTTAACGGTTTCTCCGTTTACAACGATTGAATCGGCAGTAGAAGTAACCGTAGCGCCTTCAAAGCGGCCCTGGGCACTGTCGTATTTTAATAAGTGAGCCAATACTTCCGGGCTTGTTAAGTCATTAATGGCAACTACATCGATGCCTTCCATATTATAAATCTGGCGAAATACCAAACGGCCGATGCGTCCGAATCCGTTGATGGCTACTTTAACTGTACTCATGAAATCCTTATTTAAATGATAAAAAAATCAAAACGAGCCGCAATTTACAAGTAATGGAAGGATTTTGGTGATATTTTTTAATGAACGGTTGTTAGTGGTGTTGGGCGATTAAAGAATTGTTGTGAGGAAAGAATATCCCTGTTTTGCTGCATGCAGCTCTGTGCCCGGCTGATCCATTGATCATGGTCTTATTGACTGATAATCAGACAGAAATGACTGTTTTTGAAAAATCTTTTGGCAGAAAACCATCACAAGCCTATTTTTGCAGCCCATTAAACAAAATGGCCGGTTCGTCTATCGGTTAGGACAGCCCCCTTTCACGGGGCAAAGACGGGTTCGATTCCCGTACCGGCTACGAACAAAGTACGATCCCCTGATACTCTAAAGTATCGGGGGATTTTGTTTTTGATGTGGAATCAGGTGATTATGAATAAATTATCCATTCAATTAAGAAGCTTATTTATTGACCTGACTGGAGCTTCTTCGCTTCGGCTAAATCTATTCTAGCTTTCTGCCCATGCTTTTCTAAAAGAAATAGCAGGTTACTGCCATTAAGTAGAGTTAAAGGTTTATTCTTTACAAACTCATACGCATCTGGTCCATAATCGGCAGTTGAAACAAGGATCCCTTTTATGGCACCTTCATTCATTACAGTTCCATAAAGGTCCCGGACAGCCGACACTCCAACAGTATTGGTATACCGTTTAGCTTGGATTACAATTTTACCTCCTCTAATGGGATCAGGATCAAAGGCAACAGCATCTACCCCGCCATCTCGACTCGCTTGGGTAACTTTAACTTCTCCCCCATTAGCGCTGAACTCCTTTTCAAATAATTCCCTTATCAAATGTTCAAAATCCTCCCAATCCATCAATGCCAGATTATAACCCACATCAAGTTTATCTGTAACGTCATAAGAGGAAACAAATCGTTTGTCGTTTTTATTAATCTGCATGAGAGGTTGAACAGCAGCAATTCCACTAAGTTTTGAACTTCCAACTCCTTTAAGGTTTTTGAAGCAGGCTTTAGGGTCAATATTAGCAAGTTCTATTTCAACAAATTCAGCTTTTCTAGCTTGTACAGAAACGATACAATTATTGGCACTCTTTCCCGTAGCCTTATTAATCGTTTCGACCCATCCATTGAATACAATTAAGTCTATAGCATCAACTTTATCGGCTTCAAAAATTTCATGTATGGTTCTTAAACAAATATTATAAATAGCTGTATCATACATTTTAGCACTTTGAGCATCTGAAATAAAATAGTCTTTTAGCTCTTTTTTGGCAGCTATATATTTAACTTCAGAAAGTTTAGGAAGTATTTCAGGTGCAGGCAAAACGTACTCAATAATTAAAAGCCGATTATCAGCATTATATTCAAGGTCAAAATCTTTGGGGAAATTATCTGGATATTCAGAATTATTTAGAACAAGTTCACAGTATTGCAATACGGCATTTGATTCACCTGTGAAATATTGCTCCTTTAATTTATCAACTTTTAAATTATGTTCTACCTGATTTTTATAATATTCATCCATCTGCACCTCCCATTCATCTTCTAGCCTCTCAATCCTCAATTGAGTGAGACGTTTATGTTCATAAAATTCTTCCAGTTGAAGTTCATATTCACTAGTCAAATTAGAGTTGAACTTTTCAGTATCCCTCAAAAGTTTTTGCCATGCATTTACAGCAGTCTCATAAAGCATTTGTGACTGATTTCTCTTTTTTTGTCTTTTAGATTTAATTAACCAATCCACTAAGGAAAGTTTGGGCTGAAACGAACTAATAACAGGCTCTTCGGGACTGTTTTTATAGGTAGGATTGGGCGGAATAGGGATACTTTTTAATTCGCTCTCCAATTGCGCTTTGGGATTAGGTATTT
>JBDKLG010000166.1:0-18270 GCA_039795695.1 Bacteroidota bacterium | reverse complement strand
TTCCATCAAGGATGATGTCGTTTTCCGAATCCAGTACACCGGAAATATTGGTGGAGCTGGTTATGAAAAGCTGTTTTTCTTCAAAAGAACTTTGAGAGGAAAAGCCTGAATTAGGATCGTGCAGCAATTGTTCCCTGAACTTATTCATCGGGTTAGGTTTTAAATTTAACGCTTGTTAGTTTCGGCAGAAAAGTTAATAATTTCCTGCAATATACAACAAGCTATGCATTAAATTTTGATAAAATCAATGCCTCAATTGGCAGAAAAGCACAAAAAATCATCAAAATGGCTATCTTGTTGCAATACTAACCGAATATCCAGAACCAATCCTATGTTGTTTAAAAAATCCGAAAAGGCTGAAACGGGCATGCTGCCTGCTATCCAGGTAGTATCAGGCGGTATTTATTTTGGTATCATCAAAACCTCTTCCCCCATCAGAATCGAAGGCGATTTTAAAGGGATTATTTTCTGTACCAATAAGGTTATCATCGACAAAAAAGCCTCTGTAAACGGTGATATTCTCTGTCACGACATCGTAATAGGCGGTATGATTGAAGGGAATGTGATCTGCAAAAATAAATGTAACCTGGATGAAGGGGCAGTAGTTAATGGAATTGTGCGAACTGCCTTGTTTGAAAATGGGGAAAACAGTTCTGTAACCGGCCCGGTATACGTAAGCAAGGAAAATGTGAATATTGACGTTGATGAATACTATGAACTCTTCAATAAAAAAGAGACACTGGAAAAAATAAAAGCAGAATATTTTTCCCTCCCGCAAAAACTCATCCTTATCCAGTAGTACCGGGGCTGTAATTATTTCAGCCAGCTTATTGCCGGTTTTAAACCAAAGACAGTTCGTTCTAATGGCAGGAAATGAGTAAATTCGTGGCTTCTTTGATGTTTACAATGATTTGGAATGAAGGCAAAGCTTAAGCAGCTCGCTGCAATACTGGAAGGAGACCTTTTTTTTGATACCACCATGCGTACCCTTTACGCAACGGATGCTTCCGCTTACCGGGAAATGCCCTTGGCTGTTGCAATTCCCAAATCAAAAAATGACATCAGTTTGCTCATTCATTTTGCAAGGGCCAATCATACATCCCTTATTCCAAGAACAGCAGGTACTTCTCTTGCAGGCCAGGTGGTTGGAAATGGGATTATTGTTGACGTATCAAAATATTTTACCGGTATTATTGAATTGAACCGGGAAGAAAAATGGGTGAGGGTTCAACCCGGCGTTATCAGAGATGAGCTGAACATGTTTTTAAAACCACATGGCTTATTCTTCGGACCCGAAACTTCCACTGCCAACAGGGCAATGCTGGGGGGCATGGTTGGAAACAATTCCTGCGGTTCCAATTCGGTCGTTTATAGAAGTACCAGGGAACATTTGCTCGAACTCACCGGCTTTCTGAGTGATGGAAGCGAGACTGTTTTCAGAAAACTTTCGCTGGATGAATTTCATGAAAAATGTGAACTGGATAACCTGGAAGGAAAAATATACAGGAGCACAAGAGGGCAGTTAAGCAATTATGAGAACCAGCTTGAAATACGCAAAGAATTTCCCAAAAAAACTGTTGAGAGAAGAAATACCGGTTATGCAGTAGACCTGCTGGTTGATATGGCCCCGTTTACCGCTGGCGGAGAGCCCTTTAATTTCTGTTCCCTGATTGCGGGCTCGGAAGGAACCCTTTCCTTTCTTACCGAAATTAAATTAAACCTGGTTCCGCTTCCTCCAAAGGAAACGGGATTGTTATGCGTTCATTTCGATTCGATTGATGAATCGCTCAGAGCGAACCTGATTGGCCTGCAGTTCAATCCCAGTGCCAGTGAATTGATTGACCACTATATTCTTGAATGTACCAGAGAGAATATTGAGCAAAACAAGAATCGTTTTTTTGTGCAGGGAGATCCGGGAGCAATACTGGTTATTGAATTTAATCGTGCAAGCAGGGAAGAAATTCTGGAGATTACCGGCCAGGTAGAAAAAGCCATGCGTGCCGAAAAATTAGGATACCATTTTCCGGTTTTATTTGGTGAGGATACCAAGAAAATATGGACCTTAAGAAAGGCCGGACTAGGCTTATTAGGCAATTTACCCGGCGATGAAAAAGCGGTACCGGTTATCGAGGATACAGCAGTTGACGTGAATGATTTGCCTGCCTATATCAGCGAATTCAATGAAATATTAACCAAATACGGGCTGCACGCTGTTCATTACGCACATGCAGGGTCGGGTGAATTGCACCTGAGGCCCATCATCAATCTTAAAACAGCCGAAGGTAACCGGCTTTTCAGAACCATTGCAGAAGAAGTAGCAACCCTGGTTAAAAAATACAAGGGCTCATTAAGCGGAGAACATGGCGATGGCAGGTTAAGGGGTGAATTTATCAGGCAAATGGTGGGTGAGAAGAACTACCGGTTATTGCAGGAAATAAAACATGTTTGGGACCCTGACAATATTTTCAATCCCAATAAGATTGTTGATACGCCTTCCATGAATACCATGTTGCGTTATGAACCCGGACAATTTACCCCCGAGTTCAAAACTGTTTTCCGTTTTCACCGGCAGGATATTTTGCAGCATGCAGAACAATGCAATGGTTCAGGAGATTGCAGAAAGACTCATTTATCCGGTGGAACCATGTGTCCTTCTTTTATGGCAACCCATAACGAGAAAGATACCACCAGGGCAAGAGCCAATATCTTGCGTGAATTTCTGACTCATTCCAATAAAATCAACCGCTTCAATCACAAAGAAATTTATGATGTGATGGATTTGTGTTTGAGCTGTAAAGCATGCAAATCCGAATGCCCCTCCAATGTGGATATGGCCAAGTTGAAAGCTGAGTTCCTGCAACAATACCACGACATCAATGGGGTACCTTTCAGATCAAGGTTGATTGCCAATTTTAGTGCAACAGCCAGACTGGGCTCTTTGGTGCCTTCTGTGTATAATTTTTTTGTTTCCAATCCATTCACGGGAAGCCTGATTAAAATGGCATCTGGCTTTGCTGTAAAGCGCTCCATGCCTGCACTTTCAAGGTTTACATTGTATGCATGGTATCAAAAACACCAAAAACAAACAAACAATAAAAGCGATAAGAAACTATACTTTTTTTGCGATGAGTTTACCAATTACAATGATGCAGAAATTGGCAAAACTGCCATCCTTTTATTGGAGAAACTGGGCTATGAAGTAAAGATACCCAAACACGAAGAAAGCGGAAGGACCTGGCTTTCCAAGGGCCTTGTAAGAGATGCCCAAAAAATCATTAATCGGAATATTGTTGCCCTGGCTTCACTGGTAAAGGAAGATATGCCATTGGTAGGTATTGAACCTTCAGCCATCCTCACTTTCCGGGACGAATACCCTGACCTGGCTTACGATGAAAATTTGCCGGCAGCTAAAGCACTTGCTAAAAACGTATTTTTTATTGATGAATTTATTGCGAACGAAATCAACAAAGGAAATATTACCAAAGTGCAGTTTACCAAAGAAGAAAAATTGGTGAAATTACATGGGCATTGTCAGCAGAAAGCATTAACCAGTCTGGCTACTTCGGTTACAATGCTTTCGCTACCTGAAAACTATCGTGTTGAAACGATTCCTTCCGGTTGTTGTGGTATGGCGGGCTCTTTCGGGTTTGAAAAAGAGCATTATGATCTGTCTATGCAGATCGGCGAACTGGTTTTATTTCCGGCAGTGAGAAAACAGCCGGCCGAAACCCTTGTTGCTGCTGCAGGTACCAGTTGCAGACACCAGATCAAAGACGGAACAGGACGGAAAGCACTGCACTCTGTAGAAATATTGTATCAGGCACTGTTATAGGTAGGGGCACGCTAAGTAAAATTAATTTATGCAGGACATTGCCACAGCTTTGCGCAACTATTTTGCTGAGAGTAAATTAAAGCTGTCATTAACAGACAGGTACGCATTTGCCGGGGATGCAGGATTTTATTATTTGCTTCCCCAGGCAATTGTGCAACCCGCCACAATTGAGGATATCAGGCAACTATTTCTTTTCTCAAAAAAATATTCCGTACCGCTGACATTTCGTACGGGTGGCACAAGTTTAAGCGGACAGTCCATTACAGACGGGATTCTTGCGGATTTAAGCAAACACTGGAAAAAAATAATCCCTCTCAACAATGGCTCGCAAATTAAGGTGGAACCCGCTGCCATAGGTGCGCATGTAAACCATGCATTAAAACCTTTTGCCACTAAAATAGGACCCGATCCGGCTTCTATTACCGCAGCCATGATGGGGGGAATTTTGTCTAATAACAGCAGCGGCATGTGCTGTGGAGTAATACATAATTCCTATCACACAGTTCAATCTGTCAAATTTGTTTTGCCCAACGGGCAGGTATACGATACTTCCTGCACAGAAGATTATCAGCGGTTTTTGGCCGACGATGCAATGATTGCCGATGGTATTAAAAACTTGCAGCAAACCCTATTACAAAATACCGGCCTGGTTGATAAGATCAAAACCAAATACCGTATAAAAAATACGGTGGGATATAGCATCAATGCATTTGTCGATTTTGACCATCCGCTGGACATACTGGCCCATCTATTGATTGGTGCCGAAGGAACCCTTGCATTTATTGCCGAAGCTGTACTGCATACTGTTCCGGATAAGCCATTCAAAGCAACAGGCTTATTATTTTTTGAAAACCCTGTTATTGCAGCGGAAGCGGTTCCAGCATTAAAGGCATCGGGGGCGGATGCACTTGAACTAATGGACAGGTCGGCCCTGCGTTCAGTGGAAGATATGGAGATATGCCCGGCAATGGTAAAAGCACTTTCTTCACAGGCAACTGCCATTCTTTGTGAATACCAGGGAAGCAGCGCTTCTGAACTGAGTGCCAAATTAGCCGAGGCAGTAAAAACAATACAATCGCTTCCGCTTATGGGTGAGCTTCCTTTTTCGGAGCTGCCTGCAGAACAGGCGAAACTATGGAAGCTTCGCAAGGGTATGTATCCATCCGTTGCAGCTGTAAGGGCCCGTGGAACTACCGCTATGCTGGAAGACGTAGCTGTTCCTTTGGTGCATCTTGGAAAAACAGTGACAGATTTACAAACGCTTTTCAAAAAATACGGTTACAAGAATGCCATCATATTTGGCCATGCCAAAGAAGGCAACCTGCATTTTCTAATTACACAACCGGTAAATACCCAGGAAGAGATTGCCGTTTTTGAAGCTTTTAACAGGGACCTTGCAGAGATCATCATACATAAATATCAAGGCTCACTCAAAGCAGAGCACGGTACAGGAAGACAGATAGCTCCTTTTGTAAAAGATGAATGGGGAGAAGATGCTTACCGTGTAATGCAGGACCTGAAAAAATTACTGGATCCCGAAAATTTACTTAACCCAGGTGTAATCATTAACAACGACCATGAATGCCACCTGAAGAACATGAAAACGATGCCGGTGGTAGAGGAAGAAGTAGACAAATGTGTAGAATGTGGCTATTGTGAAAACAGGTGCCCAAGCAGGAATTATACATTAACACCCAGGCAAAGAATACAGATCAGGCGCTCGTTGCAAAGGCTTCAGTCAACAGGTAATAAATCCGCATTCGATTTACTTCAGAAAGAATTTCAATTTGCAGGAATGGATACCTGCGCGGTAGATGGCATGTGTGCAACAGACTGCCCTGTATCTATCAATACGGGAGATTTGATTAAAAGACTAAGAAAAGAAAATCATTCGGCCTCTGCAAACCGTATGGCCATGCAGGTTGCCAAAAATTTCGGGATGGTTGAAATGTTGGTTAAGCTGGGTATTTATTCCGGGAAACTCGTTAATGGCCTTGCATCACAAAAAGCAATGCATGTGCTTACAGCAGGCATAAAAAAAATTGCTCCTGCTTTTCCTTTGTGGACCCGCTCTGTTGCCAGTCCGGTAACCATCAAGACTATTTTAACTGATAAGCCCGACCTGGTTTATTTTCCCACTTGTATTACCAGAATGATGGGTGGAGACAATGAAGACAGCATGCAAATCAACGAAGTAATTGCATTGTTGTGCAGAAGGGCAGGGCTTGTAATGAAAGTGGCCAACCATACTACGGGTGTTTGCTGCGGACAATTATTTTCTTCGAAAGGATTTGTTCCTGCATACGGGTATACCGTGAATGCTACTATCGAAAAATTGTGGGAATGGACAAATGGGGGAAAAGCTCCTGTTTTAATGGATGTTACATCCTGCACACACTCTTTGCAAAATGCAGAAAACTATTTAACAGATGAAAACAAAAAAAAGTTCAGGGAACTGAAAATTGTTGACAGTATTGACTTTGCTGCCGATTATCTGTTGCCAAGACTCAATATCGGGAATAAGAAAAACAGCATCGTATTTCATCCCGTTTGTACTACCATCAAAATGAATCTGGTAAATAAACTGCAGCATATTGGCGATGCCTGTGCCAAAGAAGCGGTGATTCCTTTTTTAAGCGGATGTTGTGGAATGGCGGGAGACAGGGGTTTTTATTTTCCCGAATTAACGGCAGGTGCTACCAAGGCCGAGGCTGCGGAAGTGTTAATGAAAAAATACGATGGCTATTATTCTTCAGGGAAAACCTGTGAAATGGCCATGACTGAAGCCACAGGAGAAAATTATCAATCTATTTTCTATCTGTTACGGGATGTGACTGAATAGAAAACATGAACAGCTCTATTAATACAGGTAAGCGCAAAACTTTTTCATTAACCTGTATATCGCCCCTGGAACTACGGGTATAATAAGTATTTCTTTCTCATTTCTCTATATGCAATCAACCCGGGTTCCCAGGTTTTACGAATTGCTGATTCGGAAAATCCTGCCTTGATTTGCTCTTTAAATGCAGTGGTACCGGCCAGTTTATCAATATTGCCCATTTCCTTACTTTGTTTGTAATCAAAGAACTTTTCCTTGAATGGATAAGCTTTGTATAATTCCATCATCCAGGCAATATTGATTTGCTTTGTTTTGCGCAATATTTCTATATCATAATTTCTAAGGTCAAGCCCATAACAAGCTTTATCCATATGCAAAGGCGTTTCTGCCATGCCTTTGATGCCCGTTGGTGTAAATGAGAAGGAGGAATAAGCTGTTTGTAAATCGGGGTTGCCCAAAACAGTAAAAGGAAAATAAGTGCCGCGGCCCTGACTGAGAATGGTTCCCTCAAACAAACAAAGTGAGGGATAGAGCATGATCGACTGTTGTGTATTCAGATTGGGAGAAGGTTTAACGGGTAAGGTATAAGCCATCTCATGGGTATAGTTGGCAACAGGGATTATTTTGATATTGCATTTTTCCTTATTCGCCAGCCAACCTTCTCCATTTGCCATTTGCGCAAATTCACCAATTGTTAGGCCGTGTGAAATAGGAATGGGGAACATGCCAATGCCCGATTTTAGATTCATGTCAAGAATCGGCCCGTCAATAAGATAGCCATTGGGATTAGGCCTGTCGAGAATCAACAGTTCCTTGTTGTTTTCTGCACAGGCTTCCATTAACCTTGCCAAAGCGTTGATATTGGTGTAAAACCTGCAACCCACATCCTGTAAATCGTAGAGCATTAAATCAATATCAGCCAGGTCTTCCTTGCTCGGTTTTGACTTTCCTCCATAAAGAGAAATTACCGGAATACCCGTTACCGGATCTGTTTCATCCGAAACTTTCGCACCTGCAGAAGCATTGCCCCTGAAACCATGTTCAGGGCCAAAAACTTTTACAATGTGAATACCTGCTTTTTGTAAGCTGTCTACCAGATGCGTTTTTCCAATAATGGTGGTAGGATTGGCGAGGATGCCAATCCTTTTTCCTTTCAGATAGGAGAGGTATTTTTCGGTTTGATCGGCTCCGGTAATAACATCGTTTTTTGTTGTCTTTACTCCTGTTTTTGGTGTATGACAGTATATAAAGAAGGATCCGGCAAAAAGCAATAACAGCGGTTTTAGCAGGTATTTCATAAACGGTGAGTTAAGCCAAATAAAGATACAATAGAAAGTTTTTCCCTCAGGCCTTACCTTCGCAGTTAATTTATGCCCATTTGTATGAGTTTTGAAGATTTGAACCTGACCCCGCCGCTGCTGAAAGCTTTGACCGAAATGGGCTTTACAAAGCCAACCACGATTCAGCAGAAAGCATTCCCGGTAATTATGTCGGGCAGGGATGTGTGTGGTATTGCGCAAACAGGTACGGGTAAAACATTCGCCTATTTATTGCCCACACTGCGCTTAATGAAGTTCTCCAAAACCAGGGCTGTACAGTTACTGATTCTGGTTCCTACAAGAGAATTGGTGGTGCAGGTTGTTGAATCCATCAAAAAATTAACCGCATACCTTACACTGGAAGTAGATGGTATATATGGAGGAACGAATATCAATCCGCAAAAAGAAAGGGTAGAAAGGGGCTCCGATATTTTAGTGGCTACTCCCGGAAGGCTGCTGGATCTCTTACTGGACGGCAGTTTAAACGTGAAGATGATAAAAAAACTTGTGATTGATGAAATGGATGAAATGCTCAACCTCGGTTTTAGAACACAGATAAAAAACATATTGGATTTACTCCCGGCAAAAAGACAGAACCTCCTGTTCTCGGCAACTATTACAGATGATGTGGAAGCATTGATGAAAACTTATTTCAATGACCCGCTGAGGGTAGAAGCCGCTCCTGCAGGAACCCCCCTGGAGAATATTGAACAAACAGCTTACCGGGTTCCCAATTTTAATACCAAAGTAAACCTGCTTACCTACCTGCTGCACCAGGATGCATCCATGTTAAAAGTGTTGGTATTTGTGAGTACCCGACAATTGGCAGACAGTCTTTTTGCTGAAATGGAAGCCGTTTTCCCCAATGAAGCAGGTGTTATTCATTCCAATAAAGCCCAGAATTACCGTTTTAATGCAGTGAAACAATTCCAGGAAGGTAATTGCAGGTTCCTGATTGCTACCGATATTGTGGCCCGTGGTATTGATGTTGCCGAAGTTTCGCAGGTCATCAATTTTGATTTGCCGGAACTGGCTGAAACCTATATTCACAGAATTGGCAGAACAGGAAGGGCAGACAGAAAAGGAATCTCCATTGCCATGATTACCCCAAGAGAAGAAAAATCGCAGCAGGCAATTGAAGACTTAATGCAGTATGCCATTCCTGTAATACCACTGCCTGCCGACTTAGAAATATCAGCTATTCTTACCGAAGATGAAAAGCCCAAATTTTACATGAAGACAGACCATGTAAAACCACCAAAGAAAAAGGATGTAGGCCCTGCATTTCATGAAAAGTCGGCCAAAAATTCAAAGACCAACCAAAAAATAAGCCGGAAGGATTTGATGAAGAAAAAATACAAGAAACCCATAAAAAGACGACCGAAGAAATAAGCAGGTAATAAGCATAAGTTTGAGGCAGATTTTTTTTGTATGAACAGTGAAGTCAAAAAGATGGTAGCAGCATTCGGATTATTACCCCATCCGGAGGGGGGATATTACCGGGAGACTTATCGTTCCGCCGTGCAAATAGCCCAGAATGCTTTACCGGTAGGGTTTTCGGGGGATCGGGTTCTGTCAACATCCATCTATTTTTTGCTGGAAAAAGGAAATTTTTCAGCTTTTCACCGAATTAAGAGTGATGAATGCTGGCATTTTTATGCAGGCGACCCATTGCTGATACATGTGATAGAAAACAATGGCAATTACCAATTAATCAGGTTGGGAAAAAATATTGAGCAGGGCGAAACTTTTCAGGCGATGGTTGCGGCAGGTGCCTGGTTTGCTTCTGAAACAGCACCAGGGGGTGAGTTTTCACTCGTAGGCTGTACTGTTTCTCCCGGATTTGATTTTCAGGATTTTGAATTGGCCAAAGCAGCAATATTGGCAACGCGGTTTCCTGAAAGAAAAAGCCTGATTAAGAGATTGTGCAGGCAATAATATTTCAACAGAAAATTTACAGGCAACGCGAGTACTTTAGCATCCCTGCTTCAGATTGCGACTATTTTCTTTTAAAATAATAGTACAAGGGAATACCAATAATGGTAAGTAATATCCCAAAAACCGAATTGATGATTGGAGATGCACCGGTTAAATAATTGGCAATATCATTATACAATGTGGTTGCAAGATAAATAGCCGTAAATACGATAAAAATCAATGGTACCCATGGATAGCCCCATGCTTTATAAGGACGCACTGCATTGGGTAATCTCTTTCTTAAAATAAAGACGGCTATCACCACCAATCCGTAAAATACCCAACTCATAAAAATAAACATATCCGCCAATATGTCGAATGAACCACTTAATACCAGGACGCTGCTCCATAAACCCAGTATCAGAATAGCATTCCCGGGGGTATGATGTTTTGGATGAACTTTTCCTGACCAGCTGAAAAATATTTTAGATTCAGCCATAGCAAAAATGACCCTTGCATTCGTGAGCAGGTTTACACTGGTGCTTCCAAAACAGGAAACCGCAATCAGGATGGCAATCATTGTTCCGCCGGCATTGCCAAAAACGATAGCGCTTGCTTCACTGGCTACCAAGGGCGATTTGGCCATGATATCTATCGGTAATACATATTGATAGGAGAGTGTTATCAGCACATAGATGCCTATACAGGCCCATAAACCGATGATTAAACTCCTGGTAATGTTTTTTGCAGGATTAATAATTTCACCTGCTACCATATTTAAATTATTCCAACCGTCATAAGAAGCAAAAGCTCCGGTAGTAGCAGCCATAAAGCCAGCTAATAAGGTCCAGTTGCTGAGGTGAAAGCCGGGGGTATTCATAAAGAAATTACTTACCTGCCCTTTCCCGGAAAAAAAGATCCCAAAAATTAAAAAAAGGATGGCGGCTACTTTAAAAAATGAGGCCAATAGTTGTATGAGGTTTCCTGATCTCACACTGAGATAGTTTATCAGGCTCAATCCCATGATAACAACGATCGCAAGCATTTTTACGCCAAAATTTTGCAAAGGCTGTATGTCGCCAAGCATTGGGATATGCAGGGTAAACGATTGCTCCGTTGCCTGACTGAAATGGGGTAATGGAATAAAATAACCTGCATAGGAAGCCAGCACAAATCCCATGGCTGCAATCGCAGCCGAATTGATAACGGCAATACTCGACCACCCGTATAAATAAGCCGTCAAATCGCCAAAAGCATTACGGAGATAAATATACTGTCCGCCTGTTTCAGGAAACATGGTGCCCAGTTCTGCAAAAGCCATTGCCCCAAACATGCTGATCAGTCCTGCCACCAGCCAAACAATAATAATCAAATAGGGCGATCCCAGCTGGGCCGCCATGGTAGCAGGTTTCATGAAAATACTGCTGCCAATAATGCTGCAAATAACAATGGAAGTTGCCGACCAGAGACCGATAGTTTTTTGTAAACCCTTTGCTGACATCTGATGTATGGATAAGCAACAATATACGAAATGAATGCAGGTTAATGTAAAATAAACCTATTGTAATAAACAAGCGCAGAAAAACAAAACCTATATTCTTTGTACCCTGTCTTTTTAGTTGTAGTAATGCTATTCCAGTTCTTTACATCCGTTTGGTTCTACCGTATAAGAAATATTCACAATTTTCCAGCCGTGGTCAGACTTTAATAAAGTAAATACATCCACGCCACAATGAGAGAATTTTCCGCTGATACTTAATGTATAGGGAACCCAGGCCATGGCTATTTGCTGGTGTATTTTCACTTCTGCCGATAATATTTTTTCCTGAATTACCTGAGCGGGGTTTTCAAATTTGTAAACCCTGTCTCCAAAGCTTCTGAAGCTGATAAATGAGCTGTCATTTCTTTTCCTGACTGCCCAGCTCTGCCCATTGGCGGCTACTGCATCCTGAAACATTGCCGTGTCCTGCTTTTCCATGGCTGTGAAAAATTGTTGTACCCTGCTTAATACGGCTTTTTTTTCTTCAGCCACACCTGGCTGGCAAAAAGCGGCAAAGCCCGGTAATAATAAGAAAACCAGTAATTGAATCCTCATAGGGTGTTTTTGGGAATAGGGTGTTCAATAAACTTATTTGGCTCGCAGAAAATGAATCAACAAATAGCCTGCAATACATATCATAAGAATGGACAGGATTGCGATAACTATCCAATGCTGTTCTTTCAACTTTCTTTTTGATTTTCTCAAATCGTTTTTCCTGGTCTGCTGCTGCAATTGTTTGTTTAACTGGGCAACATAGTTTGCAGCACTGGCGGTGTCTTTGAACTGTTGCAGGCCTTCTACGGCTTCGTCTATAAAAGAAGAGCCGGCCATCATTTTTTCGATAGCATATCTTTCCTCTGCCGATGCAGTTCCTTCCAGATAACGCATCAGGCTTTCAGAGTTCAACTCTTCTTCATGATCTAATATGTCCTTTAAATCAGTCATTTAGCTTATTCAGTTGTTTTTCAACCAATATTCTTAAATTACGCTTGCCGTTCTGTATGTAACTTTTTACCTGTAACAGATTATAACCGGTGCTTTCCACAATTTCCTGATAGCTTTTTTTCTCAAGGTAGAATAAAATTACACAGGATTTCTGCTCGGTATTGAGTTCGTGCAATGATTTTTCCAGCAAGCTGAGGGTCATTTCTTTTTGGTGGATAGCCAATTTTGCTGATTCAGGAGCCAGCAGGTAATCGTTTTCTTCGATGGGAACCAGGATTTTCTTATTTCTTAGCATCATTAAACAATGATTCCTGGCAATCATGTATAACCAACTTTTCAGGTAGTCAACCCTGTATTTATTCAGTTCGGTAATGGCTTTCAGAAATATTTGTTGAACTGCATCTTTAGCCGATTCCTCATTTTTGAGGTATTTCATGCATACCCCCAGTAATAGCAAAGTATAACGTTGCAAAGCAATGCCCAGCCATTCATTGTTCCTGTCCTGGTAGAATTTCTCTAATAGCTCATGATCGGTAATATGTTCAAAACGGTCTTTACCCACAGTCTGAAAATAAAGCATTTTCTGTATAGATGCCTAAGCAATAAAATTCCATATCTTGAATATAAATTATTCTTATGGATACGGTAATGGCAGCAGTTCCTGTGATCCCCATGCGAAAAGAACCCGCACATCGCGCAGAAATGATTAGCCAGTTATTGTTTGGTGAAATAGCTGAAAGGATAGAAGACAAGGATGGCTTTACCTGGGTAAAAAATACTTACGACGGTTATGAAGGCTGGTGCCAGTCTAATCAATTGCTACCCATCACAGAAAATAACCTGGAGACAAACAACCGGCAACTGACTGCTTCCTGGACAGATATTGTAACCCTGAACCAGCAGCCCATGCATGTTTCCTTGGGCAGCCCTCTTCAGGTATTTCAAAATGGCAAAGCTGAACTGGGTAACCATCATTTTACTTTTCAGGGGAATGCCTGGAACCTGAATGGGGCATCGCCGCTGGAAGCTTCTATCAAACATATTTCATTTCAATTCATCAATACACCTTATTTATGGGGTGGCAGGTCAGTATTTGGTATTGACTGTAGTGGTTTTGTACAGCAGGTATTTCGCTTTTTTAATATACCCATTTCCAGAGATGCCTACCAGCAGGCAATGGAAGGGGAAGCCATCGGGTTCTTACAGGAAGCCAAATGTGGCGACCTGGCTTTTTTTGATAATGAAGAGGGCAGGATCATACATGTGGGATTATTATACAATGCGGATACCATTGTTCATGCAGCAGGAAAAGTGAGAATGGACAAGATCGATAATATGGGTATTGTAAACACTGATACAGGAGAGAGAACGCACCGGCTAAGAATTATTAAGAGATATTACTAATAAAAAAGCAACCCGGAAAGGGTTGCTTTTTTTATACAATTACTTTTTGAGAACTAATTACAATAAATCAAGTGCTTTGGCAAAATAAGTAACGGTGCCGGGTAAAGCCAGCCAGAAAAACTGACGATAAACCACCAACAAAACGATCATAATGGCTAACCAAAAAAAACAGAGTGCCCAATATTTACCTCTTGATTGTTTTACTTCCATGTGCTTGATTTTTGGCAAAGATAAGGAGGCGGGTTCATTTTTGGCGTATTCACTGCCCCGATTGTTGAATTTTTGTGGAAGAAGGCCCCGGATCCTTTACCTGACTGGCTTTGCTCCTGTCAAAAAAAAGCATTTTTATCGCAATTAACATCATGATAAGGGCAAATATCCGCTTCATTTTGTCCTCACTTAGCGATAGGGCCAGTTTGCTGCCAAGAAAACTACCCAATACAAAGGCCGTTGCTACAATAACCACATAATTGACATTCAGATAACCTTGTTTATAGTATTGGATAACAGCCAGGATTCCTACAGGCAGTAGCAGAATTCCAAGGGAAGTACCCTGGGCAAGTTTCTGGGAAAAGCCTAGGAATAAGACCAGGGCAGGCACAATTACAATACCACCTCCAATACCCACCAGACCACTCAGGAAACCGGCAGCCAAACCTATTAATAGCAATAATACAAATGTGGCAAGGGTCATGGTATGTTTTTTAGTTTCCAACTGAACAAATTATTTTACAAATGTTTCTTTATAAAAGCGAATGGCTTCTTCAATAATACTCAAAGCCTGGGCTTTATCGCCAAAATCCTCTACTACAACTGTTTTGTTTTCCAGCTTTTTATACTCTTCAAAAAAATGCCTGAGCTCATCGAAAAAATGCCTGGGCAATTCCTCAATATTGTTGTAATGATTTACACCGGGATCATTGGCTGCAACGGCAATGATTTTATCGTCAGGGTCGCCCCCGTCAATCATCTGCATAACACCAACTACTTTTGCATCCATTAAGGTAAGGGGTTGAACCGGTAATGTGGTAATTACCAATATATCCAATGGATCCTTGTCGCCACCATAGGTTTGTGGAATAAACCCATAATTGATAGGGTAGTAAAAGGAGGAAAAAATAACCCTGTCAAGCCTAAGCAAACCGCTGGCTTTGTCTATCTCATATTTACAGCGGCTTCCCTGTGGAATTTCAATAATGGCATTCACCACCCTTGGTGCATGCTCTCCGTAAGGAACTCCGTGCCAGGGGTGACGAACAGTTGTTTGATTCATGGTAATAGTATATTTATTTAGTAATCCAATAACCCACCGTTACAATGGCAAGTCCTAAAAAAAGCGTTAAGCCTGTATACAATACAAAACTGCCCAATCTTTGTTGCACCAGTAACTGCATATTCTCCCAGGCAAATGCAGAAAAAGTGGTAAAACCACCGCAGATGCCCGTTGCGAGAAACAAACGCCAATTATCGAATCCCTGCTGTTTTGCAGCAAAACCCATAATCACTCCCATCAAAAAAGAACCGGCCAGATTCACCGTTAAAGTGGCATAAGGGAAGATATCCTGCCTGATAAAATATCCTGCCAGGTAGCGCATAACAGACCCTGTCATGCCACCGATACCCACTAATACAATCTCCTTAAGCTGCATATGAACCTGATGATTATTTTTTTGATTTATCTACCAGCCAGGTATTATGCTCCCTGACAATAAAAATGGTTTGTGCAATTTTTTCGAACGAGTTGCTGTAATTGATTTGTGTGATGCTATCGTTTAAGTCCTTTACCTCATTGATGTTGAGGGATGCGGTCCTCAATTGCTGTCTTCCTTCCTTGTCTTTTTCCCGATAGACTTTTTCTAGTTCGGCAAGGTAAGCCCTGCTGGCATCATTTTGTCTTGCATAAAAAGCGGCTTTTTCAAAATCACCTGCAAGGCAGGCCATAATATATTCCCGCCCTGCATCCAATGCATCAGCCGCTTTTCGGTAAGAATCGTTTTTTACAGAACAGCTAAAACCTGCTACCAACAAGAAACAAAGAATAGTTTTCATCATGCTTGCTGATAAAGTTACAATTCCGGAGCAATATTTCGAAATATATACAGTAGGAGCAAATTATTATCGGCTGAATGAAAACAGAACAAATTATTTAAATTGTCAGGAAAATCAATTGTATGCGAAAAATCATTTGTTCTTTGGCTGTTTACCTGATTACGGCATATTGCTTTGCACAGCCCCCCAGGATCATCATAAGAGGAGATGACATGGGTTTCAGCCATTCCGGTAACCTGGCACTGATCAGGTCATACCAGGAGGGCCTTGAATCTTCTATCGAAGTGATTGCTGCATCGCCCTGGTTTCCGGAAGCGGCAGCTATCCTAAAGCAGAACCCCGGAATTGATGTAGGCCTGCACCTGGCTCTAACCAGTGAATGGGACAATATCAAATGGCGCCCCTTAACTACCTGTCCAAGTTTACAGGACGAGAACGGATATTTTTTTCCCATGGTTAACCCCAATAAAAACTATCCCGGCAGATCGATCAAAGAAAATAAATGGAAAATAGAGGAAATAGAAAAAGAATTCAGGGCACAGATTGAAATGGCTAAAAAAAATATCCCGCAACTAAGCCATATTTCCGCTCATATGGGTTGTACAAGCCTTTCTGCTGAAGTAAAAGCAATTGCTAAAAAACTGGCCAGGGAATACAGGATTGATATTGACCCGGAGGACTACCGTGTTGAATACGCGGGATATGATGGTCCTTCCAAAACAGGAGATGAGAAAATCAAGAGTTTTATTGCTATGCTCGGAAAACTGCAACCCGGCAAAACCTACCTGTTTGTTGACCACCCCGGTCTCGACAACGATGAGCTGAAAGCCATTCACCATATAGGTTACGAGCAGGTAGCTGCAGACAGACAAGGGGTAACGGATCTGTTTACTTCTCCGAAGCTGAAACAGTTTATTAAAGAAAAAGGTATTCAGGTAATCGGGTATAAGGATTTGCAGAAATAAAACCCGGGCCTGCTGCAATACTAGTAAATACCCGCAAATGGAGCCGATAAGGCAGTGATAAGTATTGGGAGCTCAATCATAGACAATGAAAAAATTACAGGTTGAAGCCAAGATTTTTAATGAGGGCCTCGGGTAATTTCGGCATTTTTTTCCGCTCAATTAAGTAGGTAGATAAGCTCGAAATATCCCTGTATACATAATGTTTACTTAATGCACCTTCCAGGTAGCCTGCTCCTGAAGTGTTGCCTGTGCCAACACGCATGCCAATCATCCTTCTTACCATAATCAAATGTTTGTGTCTCCAGCTGCTCATCAGGTGGTCAATTTCAATCAATGAATCAAGAATCTGGTAGGAAGTCTGGAACACAGGAAAATCCCTGTATAGCATGATAAACAATGCTGCTCTTAATGCAGCCGGTGAAAAATTAGCCCTCAAAGCATCCAGTTGTTCCGGTGTATATGCTGCCGGACTTTTCTCAAAAAATACATAATCAAAATCATGAATCTTGCTCTGTTCCCTTTCTGTTAAACCCTTTGCATAAATGGTTCTGTAATCGTCCCAGAATGGATGTATGCCTGCCGAATGGGCATTTTCATTGCCTTTTTCCCAATAGGCGGCAGTAAAGAAAGGCATCCTTTCCAACCAATTGTTCACAAGTTGCAACAAATTACTTTCATCCTCTGTTTGATTGATCTGCGAAAAATCTGTTTGGGTAAAACCACCTTCATTGGTTCTTTTATAATAATCTTTCTGGTGGCGTTTGTCCATGGCTAATCCAAGCTTTGCTTCCAACAACCTGAATTGCTTGCTTTGGAATCCGGAAGAAGGGGTCAATAAATTTCTGAATTCGAGGAAATCCAATGGTGTCATGGTATCCAGTATGCCTACCTGCTGATTCAATAATTGAAGGATGCTGATAACCCTTCTCAGGCGGTGCCTTACCAGATTCAGGTCCTCGGAATTGTCGTTGATCTTTTCTTTAGAGAAAATACCCGTCACATAATCCAGCTCAAACAATACCTGTTTAAACCACAATTCATAAGCCTGGTGTATAACAATGAACAACATTTCATCATGTGCGGGCTCATTTCCTTCCTCAAAACTTACCGGATATTGCGCATCCAGGATTTTATTCAACCGAAGATAGTCCCCATAGTACATTGCTTTTTTTTCCATAGCAGTATTTCTTGGCACAAAGAAACAGAAGTCTTTTCAAAGCTGGTTCAAAATGTATGCATGAAGAAAACAATGCCCGGGATGGGGCAGCATATGTTAATTTTTCCCGATCTGCCTATGCTGCTAAAACATAGCTGCATACCAAAGCAGTGAATGGATGAACCTGCAAGAGAAAATACGCATCGGTTGCATCATCTTTTCAGTAAGTGGATTTTTTTTATCTTTTGGCAAAAATGATTGCAAAATATGGCCGGTTTTCGTGTTATTCGTACACATTAAATTC
>JBDKLG010000165.1:0-9884 GCA_039795695.1 Bacteroidota bacterium | reverse complement strand
CCCACTTTGGTGCTTCCGCTGATGCCTGTTTGGGCAGCTATCACCGTATTGCTGCCTATTTCTACATTATGGGCAATCTGTATAAGATTATCCAGCTTTACACCGGTTCTGATAATGGTTGAGCCAATGGTTGCCCGGTCAATAGTGGTATTGGCACCTATTTCTACAAAATCCTCGATGATTACATTGCCTATCTGTGGAACTTTTTGGTAGCTGCCATCTGCCTGAGGGGCATAACCAAATCCATCACCGCCAATTACCGATCCGGCATGAATGGTTACCTGCTTACCCAAAACACAGTCGTTGTAAACTTTTACACCCGCATGCAGGATGCAGTTATCACCTATTTTAACATTATCGCCCAAAACAACTCCCGGGAACAGTTTTACATTGTTTCCGATGGTTACATTATCGGCTATATAGGCAAATGCTCCTATAAAAATCTGTTCACCAAGTTTTGCCGATTTGGCTATATAATTTGGTTCCTGAATACCCGTTAATTGCTGGGTTTTCATTTCCTGGTATTTAGCCAGCAAAGTGGCAAAAGCAGTATAAGCATCGGGTACCCTGATCAGCGTGGGGGTTACAGCCTGCTTCAGTTCCAGCGATTCATTGATGATTACCACCGAAGCTTTTGTATTGTATAAATGCTCTTCGTATTTTGGATTGGCCAGGAATGACAACTGACCCTCCAGGGCTTCTTCAATCTTTCCAAATGAACCAACTGCAGCCATCGCATTTCCTTCCAGTTTGCCACTGATGATCATGGCTATTTGTGTGGCAGTAAATTGCATAGTGAAGGGTTTGGTCTATTGTATGCCGGCTATGTCAGCAGGCAAATGTAAAATTTTTTAACCGGGGCGGAAAGGTTTTGGTGAATTAATGCATTGTCAATTCTTGAAATATCGGTGATACTGCCATCTTTAAACAATATATTGATGCGTTCATCCTTTGTTTGGTACAGGGTATTGGTAGCTTCTCCGGTGAAACAGAAATAATGAATATCAGCAGGTTGTATACCAAATTGCTTAAGTGCTGATTCCTGAACAGATTGGATAAAACTATGCTCAAAGGGCTCAGCCTGTATCCTGGCTTTGTAGAGGCTCCGGTTGAGAAAACGGGTGCATAACAAGGAAAGGATCTTATCGGGATGCTCGCTCCACCTCTTTATACCATGTATGATGTCATGGTCATCCAGCGAACAGAACCTGGCCAATACTTCTTTTGTCATTATGCCATCAAATGCACCCAGAAAAAAATCAAGCTCGGTTAAAGTAACCAGCTTAGGATCATCGGGAGAATATATTTCCCTGACCCTTTCAATAATTTTCACCAGCATTTTTTCGGCAGCCAATACTGTTTTATGCAAATAAACCTGCCAGTACATCTGGCGCCTCGCAACCAAAAATTTCTCTACGCTGTAGATTCCTTTCTCTTCAACCATTAACTGGCCTTCCTGTACCACCAGCATTTTAAGTATCCGGTCATAACCAATCACTCCTTCACTAACGCCGGAGTAAAAACTATCCCTGCTCAAATAATCCATCCTGTCTACATCGAGTTGTCCGCTGATGAGTTGGTGTAAAAAAGGTTTGTGGTATTGATCTGTGAAAATCTGAATCGCCAGCGTTAATTGTCCATTCAGTTCCTCATTCAGTTGCTGCATAATCTGCAGGGAAAGCTGTTCATGGTGGATGCCTTTGATGAGCATATGCTCAAGTGCATGAGAGAAGGGGCCATGACCGATATCATGCAGCAGGATGGCTGCTTTTACCGCCAGTTCCTCCTCAGCACTTATGTCAACACCTTTGCTTTTCAACTCTGCTACTGCATTGCACATGAGGTGGTAAGCACCCAATGAATGATGTAAACGGGTATGCACGGCCCCCGGGTAAACCAGCTGTGCCATTGCCATTTGCTGAATCCTTCTGAGCCGTTGATAATAGGGATGCGACAGGATAGAAAAAATCAGGGCATGATTGATGGTAATAAAACCATATACCGGATCGTTGATGATTTTTCTTTTGACTAAACTCATGCCTGTTGTTGAATTGTTAAATCATTCCCGCCAAAGGAATACAAAAGTACAATTAAGATACACTATATGGGAGAATGGAATAGATTTACTTTACAGGAACAATCAGTTCTCATCTAAACAAGCCATTATTGTTTGTATTTCTACCCGAATCTTGATTTTTTTATTTCTTTGTTGAGGCAATTGAAGTGCTTGATTGTGCCGGCAAACTTTTTATAAACAATACCCGATTATGGCAGCACCTAAAATTCTATGGGTTGATGATGAGATTGAGAGCCTGCAGTCACAAAAATTATTCCTGGAAAACAAGGGATACCAGGTAATTACAGTTACCAATGGGTTTGATGCAATCGACTATGTAAAAGACAATCCCATTGATGTGGTGCTGATGGATGAATCCATGCCGGGTATCACAGGTCTGGAAACCCTTGCCCGTATCAAAGAGCTGAATGCACAGATTCCGGTTGTGTTAATCACAAAAAATGAAACAGAGAACCTGATGGATGATGCCATTGGTAACCAGATTGCAGATTACCTGATTAAACCGGTCAATCCCAACCAGGTACTACTAAGCCTGAAAAAAATCATCGACAACAAAAGACTGGTGGCCGAAAAAACCACTACCGCTTACCAGCAACAGTTCCGCGAGCTTTTTATGGCATTGAACAATAATCCCGATTATGCAGAGTGGATGGAGCTTTACAAAAAACTGGTGTACTGGGAATTGGAAATGGAAAAAAGCGACAGCCCGGAAATGAGGGAGGTATTCTATACGCAAAAGCAGGAAGCCAACTCGGAATTCTGCAAATTCATCTCAAAGAATTATGCCTCCTGGCTGGACCCCAAAAGTTTTTCAGCCCCCATCATGAGCAACCACCTGTTTCAGTTTAAAGTGATGCCCCATGTAGAAAAAGGGATACCTACTTTTTTTATCCTCATCGATAATCTCCGTTACGACCAGTGGAAAGCCATACAGCCTATTTTTGCAGAAAGTTTCAGGATTTTGGAAGAAGAAACTTTTTATTCCATTCTCCCCACCGCCACACAATACTGCCGCAATGCCATATTTGCGGGTTTATTACCCGTAGAAATTGAAAAACAGTTCCCCGAGCAATGGAAAAATGACGACGAAGAGGGTGGGAAAAACCTTTTTGAGGAATTGTTTTTTAAAGCACAACTGAAACGGCTAAAAAAAGAAGACACCCGGTTCAGTTACCAGAAAATAGTGAATCACCAGGATGGACAGCAACTGGTGGCCAATATTCACAACCATTTGCAGAATGATCTGAATATCATCGTATATAATTTTGTTGATATGCTCAGCCACGCACGAACAGAAATGGAAGTGCTCAAAGAACTTGCCAGTGATGAAGCAAGCTATAGAAGCCTTACCAGGAGCTGGTTTGAGCACAGTCCCCTGCACCAGGCATTGAAAAAAATAGCCGATAAAAAAGTGAAAATTGTGCTGGCTACCGATCATGGAAGCATCCGGGTAAATACACCGCATAAAGTGGTTGGGGATAAACAAACCACTGCCAATCTTCGGTATAAACATGGGCGCAACCTCAATTTTGAGGGCAGGGATGTATTGGCTTTCAGGGACCCCAAAGAAGCCGGATTGCCGGTTCCAACCATCAACTCTTCCTATATTTTTGCCAAAGAGGATGGCTTTCTCTGCTATCCGAATAATTACAACCACTATGTGAATTATTACAAAAATACTTTTCAGCATGGGGGTATCAGCCTGGAGGAAATGATTGTGCCCATTATTAAAATGGTGAGCAAAAACATGGATTAAAGGGAATTTCCTACCAATTCAGGCCAAATGTGTGGATAACTGATCGGGGCTGAAAGTTCCATCCTTGTTAATTTTGAGTCAATCATGTCAGCAACAAAAGACAGCAATAAGCTATGAAATATACGCAAACAACTTTGGATAAACTGGGCGATATATTGGGAGAATCGGGCTATGTGGTTCGTTATGAAAGGGGCACTTTTCAAAGTGGCTGGTGTTTGCTGGAAGCCAGAAAAATTGTTGTCTTAAATAAGTTTTTAAGTGTGGAAGGCCGGATCAATACTTTGATGGAACTGATACCACAATTGAATGTAGACTTTGATAAACTAACCCACGAATCACAAAAGCTTTACGAAGAAGTCCTCCGACAATCCGTCACTGCTGCCTGATTTGCGGTTAATACCCTAAGATGGTTGAGGATAATTGGCTTAGATTTGAACTGTGCATACACCCTCACTTACCATAACATTTCTTGGAACAGGCACCAGCACCGGTGTACCCATGATTGGCTGCCCCTGTTATGTATGCCAGTCGGCCGATCCCAAAGACAAACGTTTGCGAAGCAGTATCCTGGTTCAGTCGGCCACAACAAATCTGGTAGTGGATACTACGCCTGATTTTCGTTACCAGATGCTAAGAACCAATACATCTAAGCTGGATGGGGTATTGTATACACACCCGCATAAAGACCATATGGCCGGTCTGGATGATATCAGGGCGTTTAATTTCCTTGCAAAAAAACCCATGAATATTTACGCCAACTCTTTAACAGAGGAAGCTGTCAGGCGCGATTTTTATTATGCTTTTGCCGATGTTAAATACTCGGGAGTTCCTGAAATGAATTTAATCACGATTGATGAATTGCCCCTGCAAATAGGCGATATTCCGGTAATCCCCATACAGGTAATGCATCATAAAATGCCGGTTTTTGGTTTTCGATTCGGCGACTTTACCTATATAACAGATGCCAACCGGATAGAGGAAAATGAAAAGGAAAAAATAAAGGGGTCAAAAATTCTGGTACTGAATGCATTGCGGAAAGAACCTCACCTGTCTCATTTTACTTTGGCAGAAGCAGTGGAAATAGCCATGGAATTGGCGATCCCGAAGGTTTATTTCACCCATATCAGTCACCAGCTTGGAACCAATAGTGAAATAAACAGGGAGCTGCCTTCCCATATTCAACTGGCATATGATGGGCTGAGCCTAAGCTTGTAAACCCTCTTTGGATACGCATTAACTTTTAAAAATGCCGTATGCAAGGATTTTGGAAAAACTATTTTGTTTTTAACAGGAAAGAAAGAAGGGCAGTGATTATTTTGTTGATACTGCTCTGTTGCTTTATTGCACTACCTTATCTCTATCACCCACCAGCGGTGAAACCCTTTGTGAACAAGGATTTGCAACGTTTTCTGGAAGAGCGGGTAAAAGAAAAGCAGGACCTGCCCGGGTATGCGCAGCCTGAAACAGTCGATAACAGCAAACTGCCACAAAAACTTTTTTACTTTGATCCTAATATGGCAACTGCCCACCAATGGCAATTATTGGGGGTAAGAAAATCGCTCAGTAAAACCATTCTTCACTACCTTGAAAAGGGGGGAAGATTTAGAAAGGCTGCAGATCTCTATAAAATATGGGGAATGCAGCGGGAAATAGCCGACGAACTGATACCCTATGTACGCATTGCCACAAATCAATTTCAGCAGAAAACAGTTGCAGCAAAATTTTACACGCAAACAAAGCCGGGAGGGTTAAAAGCCGGAGGTATTGATATCAATACTGCTTCAGCGGATGACTGGAAATCATTGCCGGGTATTGGAGAAGTACTTGCCGCCCGAATTATCCGCTACCGCCAAAAAATGGGAGTTTTTCGTTCTGTAGAGCAGGTAGGTAAAACATATGGACTAACGGATACGGTATTTGTAGCAATAAAACCCTTTTTGCGAATAGATTCGGCTTATAGCCCCCGGATTGATTTGAACAGGGTTTCTGCTGATAGGTTACAGGAATTGCTTTATTTAAGCCCGGGTATTGCACAGAGTATTGTTTTATACCGCAAACAGCAAGGTGCATTTGAAAGGGTAGCCGATTTAAAAAAGCTTATTTTGATAAGCGATACCATGTATCAGCGAATAAGTCCATTGCTTGAAATAAAACAGCCATGAAGATGAATTTGGTGGTCCTGGAAAAAAAATTACATTTGCATTGAAAACTAACAAACAGTCGTTTGTTTTCAGGAGGTTACCGAAAGACGATTGCTTGCTCTTTGGTAGCCTCCGTCTATTTTAATTATTCGATATGAATTTTTATACTGATGAGCTCACAAGCCAGGTTGCCCAAACAGCCAGAGATTTTGCTAAAAAAGAGATAGGTCCACGTGTAATGGAATGGGACGAAGCCCAGGAATTCCCATTGGCT
This sequence comes from Bacteroidota bacterium, assembly GCA_039795695.1. GTDB lineage: Bacteria > Bacteroidota > Bacteroidia > Chitinophagales > Chitinophagaceae > Sediminibacterium. Next base: position 3,636 of record JBDKLG010000165.1, on the reverse strand, counting down.
ATTTTCAGGGAAATGGGTAAGCTTGGCCTGATGGGTATGTTGGTACCTGAATGCTATGGGGGAGCGGGATTGGGTTATTTTGAATACAGTGCCGCTATTCAGGAAATTGCCAAAGTTTGCGCTTCGATTGGTTTAAGTATGGCAGCGCATAATTCTTTGTGTACCAACCATATCTTAAGCTTTGGGAACGAGGAACAAAAAAATAAATGGCTGCCAAAACTGGCTACCGGAGAATGGCTGGGTGCATGGGGGCTTACCGAACCCAATACCGGCAGCGATGCAGGTAATATGACCACTACCGCAGTTAAGGAAGGAGAAAACTGGATAATCAACGGAACAAAAAGCTGGATAACCCACGGTAAGTCGGGAGATATTGCCGTACTTATCTGTAGAACGGGACAACCCCGCACAGCCGGCAATGCCACGGCATTTGTAATTGAAAGGGGCATGGAAGGCTTTCGGGCAGGGAAAAAAGAAAATAAGCTTGGCATGCGCGCCAGTGAAACAGCTGAAATGATTTTTGAAAATTGCCTTGTCCCGGATAAATACCGCTTAGGTGAAATTGGCGAAGGTTTTAAACAGGCCATGAAAATTCTGGATGGCGGCCGTATATCTATTGCAGCCTTATCATTGGGAATTGCCAAAGCGGCTTATGAAGCGGCTTTGCAATATTCGCAGGAAAGACACCAGTTTGATCAGCCAATCGCCAGTTTTCAGGGAATCAGTTTCAAACTGGCAGATATGGCCACCGAAATAGCAGCAGCAGAATTGCTTATCTGGCAGGCATGCGACTTAAAGAACCGCGGTAAAAAAATGACCAAACAGAGTGCAATGGCTAAATATTATGCCAGTGAAATAGCCGTAAAAACAGCCGGTGAAGCCGTTCAGATATTTGGCGGATATGGATATACCAAAGATTATCCGGTAGAAAAATTTTACCGGGATGCCAAATTGTGTACTATTGGTGAAGGCACTTCTGAAATACAGAAAATAGTCATAGCCCGCGAAGTATTGAATGGCTAAACAATTTATCCACGGCCTGGCTTTTATAGCAGGTAAACTTGTTTTATAATCACAGGATTCAGTATTATTATTTAACTTCCTTGTTTATTTGAAATAAACAGTGACCAAAACTAATTTCTTACATACTGCTTTTGTATTGGTCCTGAATTCCCTTCTCATTTCCGGGAATATTTTTGGGGCTGAAAACCCTTCCAGCGAGGAGATTAAAAAAGTAGACTCACTTAATTCCATTGCTTTTAAAGAAAAAAGATTTGCCGTAGCCAAGGCATTGAATGATTTATTTGTGGCAGAAAATATTGCCTCCACGGCCGGCTACCAAAAAGGACTGGCTACTACCTTCCTGTACCAGGCCGGTATCTACCAGCAAATCGGATACGATCAAAGAGCACTCTCTGTTTATTACAAATCGCTGCAAATATTCAAAGAGCTGAAAGATACCTTCCATATTGCTTTTACCAACCAGCAAATTGCCAGCTCACTCCAAAGCAGCGGAAATACAGATGAAGCTATTCAGGTATACACTGAGTCACTCAGCATTTTTACCCTACTGAACAAACAGGAAGACATCGTCAATAGCAAGAATAGCCTTGGATTGGTGTATACGGGCCTGCAAAAATTTGACCTGGCTGAATCCAACCTGAATGAAGCATTAAGACTGGGCAAAGACATTGGCTATGTGTATGGCGAGAAAAAAGCCTACTACCATTTGGGATTGCTGGAATTCAGGAAAAATAATTTACAGGCAGCCGAAATCTATTTCAGAGAGTCGCTGGCAAAAGACAGGGGCTTGCACGACAGGTACGGGGCAGCATTGAATTTACTGCAACTGGCTGCAATTAGTTTAAAAAAGGAGAAATACGATTCCGTTATTATTGCTGCCCTGCTTGCCTACAATGATGCGGCGGCCATTTCGGCGCTTAATTTGAAAAGAGATATCGCTACACAACTGGTGAATACCTATCACCGGATTGGTGAGGACCGATCTGCCAATCAATGGGAAGATTCGCTGGTACTGATACTCCAGAACCAGCTTCGGGATGAAAAAGAATATGCGCTTAATTTTATTGATGTGATAAGGGCTCAGGATACCCAAAGAATCAATGCTGAAAGAGAAGTGAACAATGCCAGAAATATCCAGAAAAAGCAATTAGTGGTGATAACCATTGGTACTTCCATTTTAATTATTGTGGCAGTGCTGGCTGTATTGGCCCTGGTAAACTACCAACGGCAAAGATTTTTTGGTAAGGAATTAAAACAGAAAAATGAAATCATTGAAAAAAATGCTGCTTCACTCGATCTGCTGAACAAAGAAATATCTCATCAGAATTTATTGCTGGAGACGGATAATAAAACCAAGAATAAACTTCTCTCCATTATATCCCATGACCTGCGCACACCATTGGTTAACACAAAGGGAATCCTGAATTTGGTAAACCAGGAAATGGTTCCGGCAGATGAGGCCAAAAAACTATTGCAGCAGTTAGAAACGCAGTACATCGGAACCACTTCTTTACTGGACAATCTTTTATTCTGGATCAAAGGCCAGATGAATGGTCAGCTCGATGAAAAAGTAAAAGTTGGGTTGTATACCCTGGTCAAAAACCTGGAAGAAGAGCACCGCCTGCCGATAGAAAGAAAGCAGATTCATTTTAAAAACAATATCGATCCCACATTGTTCATCATGATTGAAAAAGAAATGATGCGTATTGTTTGCCGCAACCTCATCAGCAATGCCATCAAATTCACCAATGAAACGGGTTTTGTGGAGCTAAACTCCTCGATAGCCGGAAACAATCTCTTTATCACAGTGGAGGATAATGGAATTGGCATGACTGCAGAAGCCATTGAAAAAGTAAACGCAAAAGTGTATTACAATACAGCCGGAACCTCTTACGAAAAAGGAAGTGGTTTCGGACTAATGCTGTGCCGCGATTTAATAGCCAAACATGGCGGCGAGCTTTTGGTAAAAAGTGAACCTGGCAAGGGTAGCTTGTTCACCATCAAATTACCTTATCAGAAGCCTGTATAGAAACGGTTTTTGAACCTGCCCCCATTCCTTTAATCATCACTTTTATTACCTCCCCCAAAAATCTGGTCAACCGCTCCCCCAAGCATCGGAAATCTTTCTTTTACAAAACCTGCAATAGACTCAATTGCTTTCTGTGCCTGCTCCTGGTTTAAGCCTGCTTCTTTCATCAAACGCTCAACTAATTCATTCATGGGTATTTCTGTTTAGACTACAATATTAGTTCCTGCCAACAAAAAAGCGATAAGAAGTTATTCCCATCGCTTGGTACAAATTTTTAACGCAAGCTGTTAAGCTACTTTTAATATACTCAGTTTGCTTTTGCTGAACATTTGTTCTGCATAATCAATCGTAATAGTTAATTTTTTGGTATCTGTTCCGGGCAGTTCAAACATGGCATCGGTAAGAATACTTTCACAAATACTCCGCAGCCCCCTTGCTCCCAGCTTGTATTCCAGGGCTTTTTTAACCATAAAATCCAATACGGCATTCTCCATCACCAATTCAATACCTTCCAGCTCAAAAAGCCGGGTAAATTGTTTGATGAGCGAATTCTTTGGCTCTGTTAAAATATTCCGAAGCGATAA
>JBDKLG010000164.1:0-9358 GCA_039795695.1 Bacteroidota bacterium | reverse complement strand
AATTCATCAAAGAAAATTAATATCTGTAAGCGGTATACCGGCTGGGCCGATGCTTTGTCGGGTAAGCAATTGGGGGTGCTTTTTTTGCAGCCGGCGCCGGGTTTTCTTCCCTTTTTGGTTTTATTTCAGCAGATAGGACAGCAGATAACAAACAAAACAGGCAGCAATTCCTGCAAAAGGAATCTTAAACCAATATTTTTTTGCCAGCCAAACATAAAATCCAATGGTTAAAATATTAAAAGGCATATAGAAAGCGTCTGCCTGCAGCCATTCGAATTGTTTTACTGCCAGGTAGCAATTGATGGCCCCTATAAAAATTGCGCCACTGCTATGGCTTGCGTTGAACCCCATCCAGGCTTTCCACATAGTGGTCTGTCTGGTAAGGCGCGGATAGGATTTTTTCATTTCATCAATTAAACTTTCATTTTTTGAAGAAAATTTATTGGTGAAAAAGGTATAGAACAGGTGCAGGGTTCCCAATACAAAGATGATTGCAGAGCCCAGCACCCAAAGATATTTTGCTGTCATGTTTGTTTCCGTTTGGAATGAAGTTAGGAAACAATTCTGAGCGTTCTGCGCGCCCCTTAGCATGCGCTTGTGGAGGAGACCCTCCGGCATCTTTTATTCTTCGTAAAAAACCACTTCCCCCGTTTCTACATCATAAACCCCGCCAACAATTTTAATGGCGCCGGACTGTTCAAGCGCCGAAACGATGGTGCTTTCCTGCCTGATTTTTTCGATGGTGAGGTGTACATTGTTTTCCGTTACCCTTTTTACAAAATCCGCATTGTTTCCCGTCCTGTCTGCTGCCGTTGTTTTCTCGCCATCGATGGCCGGTTGTATTTTTTTTAGAAGGCCGGTCAGGTTTCCCAGCTCCACATTGTTACAGGCGCCAATGATTGCGCCACATTTGCTGTGTCCCAGCACCAAAATGATTTTTGTACCCACCACTTTTGTAGCAAACTCCATGCTGCCCAGAATATCTTCGTTGAGGATATTTCCTGCTATACGAATGCTGAAAATATCTCCCAGTCCCTGGTCAAAAATAAGCTCTGCCGATGTTCTTGAGTCCATACAGCTTAGTATTGTTGCGAAAGGAAATTGTCCGGAGCTCGTTTCGTTTACCTGTTGTAATAAATTCCGGTTTGCTTTTAGGTTTTTTACAAATCGCTGATTGCCTTCTTTCAGTATCTGAAAAGCGGTTTCCGGCGTTAAGCTGCTCTGGGTTTCTTTTGAATGTGTTCTCATGTGTTTGTTGGCTTTTATTTGATATAAAATGTTTCCGGTTCCTGGTTCTTTGGTATTTCCTTTTCTCCCAAAAGCTGCTTGATATTGATTTCAATTGTTCTTGCAATGGCTGTTACGGGCGTATCACTTGGCCTGTTGCTGAACGGGTCCTGTAAATGTGTTGCAGACTTTTCAATTAGAAAAAACACCATTGAAATAACAAGCAGCAGGGGTATTTCAAAATAGGTATCAATGCCCTTGATAGCAATTGAAAGGATAACCACAAAAAGATAAATGGTAAAATGCAGGAAAAGCCGGTAGGTAGTGGGGAAAACCGTATTTTTTATTCTTTCGGCTTTTCCCATTGCGTCACAGAGCCTTACAAGGGTATTGTCTAATTGAACCTGTGTAAAAAGGTCTATTTGTTTTTTGCCGGCCAGCGAGCGAAAATCGGTGGCGTTTTGTTGCAAAATTGCAAGGGGTTTATTTGTATGGCCCTTTAATTTTTCAAAATCTTCTTCGCTGAAGTAATCCTGCATTTTTTCCAGCGGATCCTGGTTGCGCAGTGTTTGCCCAAGAGAGTAGGACCAGGCAATTTGCCGAAAAGCAATTTTCTTAACCAGGTTTCGGTCGTCAATAAAGGATTGGAGCTGAATGATAAAACTTCTGCTATCGTTTACTATTGAACCCCAGACTTTCCTTGCCTCCCACCACCTGTCGTAGGACTGGCTCATTTTGAATGACAGCAAAACGGAAATGGCTGTACCCAAAAAAGCCGGAATGGTGATGGGCATTTCGGGGAGGCTGTTGGCAAAACTTGTTGTTACATAATGCACCGCCAAACCTACCATTACCACATAAAGCAGCTCGTACCTGATTTTATTGAACACATAGGAAATCGGGATTTTTTTGTTTAAAAGCATTGTTGTGGGCTTTTGGTTGTTCCACAAAAATATAAATACTTTTTAAAATAATAGTATTACTATCATAAATAATTGTGAAAATGCTTTTTGGGTTATCGTTACTATTTTCGTAACTATTTTTACTAGCTTTGTGAAAAGCTCTTACCGATGGACTTTAAACTATCTTTCAGCGTAAACGAAGCTGTTTTTTTGCGTAACCCGGAGAGTAGCGAGCTGGGTAAAAAAATTGTAAAACAAAGCATCGACCTGATTTTTGAACTGGGTTTTGAGGCTTTTACTTTTAAAAAGCTGGCCCTGGAGGTTGGAACAACCGAAGCCTCTGTTTACAGGTACTTTGTAAACAAACACCGGCTCTTATTGTACATCATTAGCTGGTATTGGTTTTACATGGATTTTATGATTGATTTTCAGTTGCAAAACCTGGCCGACAACAAACAGAAAATTAAAACCATCATACAAATCCTCACGCACCAGCTTCCTGAAAGCAGCGGCAGCCTGGACTATAACAAACGATTTTTGAACCAGATTGTGATATCTGAAAGCAGCAAAGTGTATTTGATAAAAGATGTGGAAACAATCAACAAAAAAGAAGTTTTTAAACCCTATAAAGACCTCTGTGCTAAAATTGCGGCAGTTTTTTCCTCTTACAATAAAAAATATGCTTACCCAAAATCCCTGAGCAGCACAATGATTGAAGCGGCGCACCATCAGCAATATTTCAGCCAGCACCTGCCCAGGCTTACCGACCTGTCTGCAAAAAACAAACATGATTTTACAAGCCGTTTTCTGGAAGACCTGGTTTTTTCGGTTTTGGATTAATCTCCCGGCTGTCGTAAATTATTTCGGCTTTTTTACCGCCCGGTAATACCCTGTTTCCCAACCATCTCTACGGTAGGATTCGGCTGCTATTTGCCAAGATTGTTTTTATAAATCTTGCCGTCCTTCATTATCAAAACAAAGTTTTTGTTATAGTCTACCATCAGGTTTATGTCTTTTAGCGGATTGCCATCAACCAGGATCATGTCTGCATAAGCACCCTCTTCAATCACCCCCAATGCTCCCTCTTTATAGGGGCTTCTTTTGCCCGAAAGGGCCAGCAGTGCTGCATTATCAGAAGTGATGAGTTTGAGAATTTCATAGGGACTGAACCAGTTGCTCATCTTGGCGATATAGGTGTTCTGGTCTTTGTTAATGGGCGGATTAAAAAACACGTCCGTACCCCAGGCCATTTTAATTTTATATTTTCTGGCCATTTTAATCACATAGTCTGCGCCATTGGCAACTTCGGCCTTTTTTTGTTTTTGTTCTGCGGTGAAATCAGCCCGGCCTTCGCTGTCCAATGCCTGGATGCTTAGAAAAATTCCTTTTTCTCCCATTAATTTCAGGGTTGCTTCGTCCAGCAGCTGCCCGTGTTCAATACACTGAACACCCGCTGCAATTGCTTTGTTGATGGCCCTTGGCGTATAGGCATGAACGGTTACATATGTGCCCCAGTCGGCCGCCGCTTCTACGGCCGCCCGTATTTCTTCCTCAGTATACTGGCTTACATCCAGGGGGTCAAACACAGACGATACACCCCCGCCCGCACAGAGTTTAATTTGTGACGCACCCCTTTTCAGCGTTTCTCTTACGGCTACCAGCACGGCATCTTTTCCATCGGCAATTAATGCGGCATCGATATTCTCGGAATGATCCAGCGTGCCGCCCAGCGAAACGGGTCGCTGGTTAATATTCCTAAAATCCCCGTGTCCTGCTGTTTGAGAAATCATTGGTCCGCTGGGCCAAATTCTCGGGCCCGGTATTGCTCCTGCATCAATGGTTTGTTTCAGGCCAAAACTTGGGCCTCCCAAATCCCGCACAGAAGTATAACCGCGCATCAAAACATTGCCGGCTTCTGTGCCCGCTCTTATAAACGCCGCCCCAACCTCTCCCTGCTGCAACTGCGCCAGTGTAGAGCCCGCCAGAACCATGTGCATGTGCACATCTATCAATCCGGGCATGAGAAATTTTCCCTTGCCGTCAATCGTTGTTGTATTCGCGTTTTTATCTGTAACAATCGGTTCCGCAGAAATTTTGCTGATGCGGTTGTTTACGATGAGCACATTGCCCGCGACTGTTTTTTCTTCCTTACCATTGAAAATCTGAACATTGTTGAGGAGGATCGTGCTTTGAGCCATTGCATAAAACGAACTCAGCAGAATTACAGCTGTTAACACCTGTTTTTTCATGTCGGTATTTTTTTGTTTGGACTATTAAAAGTGGTATCCCATCACAAAAAGAGCAGAAAGATTTTTGTCTTCCAGTTTGGTTGATAAAAACCATTTCAGTTCTGTGCCAATGCTTATTTTATTGTTGATCTTTTTTCTGTATCCTGCTGCCAGTCCAAAATCGCCAAGGGAAACAACGCTGGCATAATTATCTCCGGCAAGGGTTGAGCTTAGTTTGTTTTGAATAATCGAGGGGCCCAAAATAAAACATCCGTAAAACTGTTTGAAAAATTTCATGGAAACAACCGCATGCAAGGGTATGGCCGAGTTTACAATTCTTATCTCGTTGTTTGTTCCGCTGGTAGTTTTAATCGTATATAGTCGGTTATAGCCCGTTTCAACACCCAGGCTTAGCCGGTGTTCCGGCTCCCACATCAGCCTTACTGAGGTTGTATAATTGAACTCGTTTACCTGGTCTTTTGCCAACACCAGGTTGTTGAAATAAAAATTTGGTCCCAGCCCCCCGTACAATACCATGTGGTGCTTTTTTTCCCGGGGTTTTGTTTGGGCAATACACTCTGTACCCATCAAACAAAACAGCAGCAGGGCGGGAAGAATGGTATGGCGCATTTGTTTGTTCACCGTTTCTTGGATTAAAACATGGTATAATAATGGTAATTGATGTATGCCGGGTAGTCGGTAATAAAGCCGTCGAATTTTCCGTTTTGCAAATAATTTACAATCAACCCCCTGCTGTTCAGTGTCCAGCTGATTACTTTTATTCCCTTGCTGTGTGCCCTGTTTACTTCGTCAAGCAGTAAGCCTTCGGAATACCTTGGCCCAAAAAATTTACAGCCATTTTCAATTGCAATATCCAGGCTTTGTTCGGCCAGCATGGGTAGTGTTTTATAGGAGGGTTGCTTATTCAGTTCTTCAATAACATCTTTGGAAGGCAGGCCCGCAAAAAGCACCACGTTCCTGTTTTGTGCCACCGCCCTTGCATTGGCCGCGCGCACAATGGGTTCCAGGTATTTAAAAATATCCTTGTTTCCCTTTAGATCCATCCACATGTATTTTAGGGTGGTGGAGTCGATAAAATAATTCAACACCTGTTCAACAGATGGGATTTGCTGCCCGTCTACCAGCCTGATATAATCAGAGATCAGCGAAAAATTATACTGGTCCCAGCTTCCGGCCAACGGGCCTTTTACAGTAAGCCTTGTGTTGATTGTTGGATCGTGTACACATATCGGCACATTGTCCTTGGTCATTCTTACATCAAACTCCAATCCGTTTACGCCATAGTTTTCATCGTTCAGCACTCCCAGCAAAGAGTTTTCTGCATAGGGCGGATCGGCGGTTGTTTGAACGCCATGGTGGGCAAAAATCATCAATTCGTTATTGGTGGCATAAGCAGAAAAGGGCCTGTCGTACTGCAGCGATACCGGATTGTCGGTTATTACACCCCTCATTTTAATGTTTCCGGTAATTCCTGCAAGAAGTCCGCCCGCTCCTTCACTGGCGGCCATGGCAAAATATATTTTTCCCTGGTCCGTTTTTTCCGAATAACGCCAGAAGCCCGAGAACTGGATTGAACCATCGCTCTTAAGTCCGTATTTTAAAATGATAAAAATACCTTCCTTATTACTAAAAAATGAAATCCTGTTTTTAGAAACCTTACAAACAAATTCAATTCCCAAATCATCGTTTCCACCAAAACTTTTATAGATGCCCTCCATTTTCTTCATCACCGTTCCGGAAAGGGGCGCCGTGTTTGCCAGGTTAATATCATCACTCTGTGGTGGTCTTATGATTTCGTTTTTATTGCAGGATGCAGCAAAAAACAAAATGGTGATATATAAACAAATCCTTTTCATTTTCCGTGTTTATAGATTTATGCCCAGTTGAAATTCAGGAACCAGGTATTGATAACTGTTTACGGGCAATGCCGGCCAGGCAAGGATATGGTACCTTAAATAACTCATTTTAAGCCCCAGCGATGCTAGTTTGTTTTTATAAAGCCTTTGCTCAAAGCTGGTGGTCAGGCTAAAGCCGTTGATGAAATCATCATTGAAAGGAATTTTATTTCCCCCCTCACTTACCTGTAACCAGGTGGAATAATACAGTTCGCCCCGGATGGTTAATGCTGTTTTCTTAAAGCTCTGTCCATACGTAATGGAAGGCTGGTGTTCTACGGCGGTGAAAATTGTATTGAATCCAAAAGATTTTAAAATACCCAGGTTATAAACAAGCTGGTAACCAATGCCCAGGTGAAAATTGTTTTTTGAATAATTCCAGAAGGGGCCGGCGCTTAACCTGTTTGATACAAATAAGGTAGACAGACTTGCCTGCAGATTAAATCCGTTTTTCAGGCTGTATTTGGCTGAATAGTTCAGCATGGGGGCATTTACGATATCAAGGGTCCAGTCTTTTGGCGGAACCACCATATAAATGGAAAAGGCCTGCGAGAATTTTCCTTTCGGCTGGGGCCGGGGAAGCAGGAAGCTTGCTTTTTTGATGTCAAAACTGTCCTGCGCCTTTAGTTTTATACAAACCGGCGACAGAAATAATAAAAAGATAAACAGTGGCCCGTTTTTTTGCAGACGCTTTTTTGAATATCGATTGTTTTTTTGTGGCGCCATCATTGTTTCTGCTTGGTCTGTTTTACCTATCAAATATATTCTCTTTGCGGCAGTTTGCCCGTTTTTATTGCTTCAGGGGCAGGAGGGTAAATGTATAGCCCGTTTCAAATCCCGTAAAATCATCATTCAGCTTTCTGGAAACAAGGTTCAGGCCATTGCCGGTTCTTTGAACAAACAAATAATGAAATTCCGGATTATAGCTTTCAGAAAAATTTTTGATTTCGGTTCTGCCCTTTTTGACTGCATGGTGCAGTCCGCCACCGCCTCCCAGGGTTAGAAAATTTTTATTGTTAACAATAAAATGCTGAAAAACATGTGCGTGGCCGGTTATAAAGAGTCCTGCTTTTGCAGAACGGTAATATTCGGGTAAAAATCTTTCTTCCACCTCTTTGTCTGAGCCCGCTTTTTTGCTGTTTGAAAAAGGAGGGTGATGGCAGGTAACAATTACCTGTAATATGCCGGGATCTGCATCCATCTTCCGGATGGTTTCTTCATAAAATGCCTGCTGCTGCTTTATTTGGTCGGGAGAAAGCATGCCAAAATTAGAGTTAAGCAGGATAACCCCGATTGAATCTGTTATACTGTAATATCCGGTATTTTTTTCATCGGGAAACCTTTTTTGGAATTGGGCTTCTCCTTTTTTGGGTTTGATCATGATATCATGATTCCCTAAAATGGCTTTTACTTTTATGCCTTTTTTTCTTAACGTGTCCAGTACTTCATCTATCTTTTTCCATTTTTTTTCTGTGTAACCCAATGATACAACATCGCCCAGTATAAAAACCGTTTCAGGCTTTTGTAACAGGATTTCCTTAAAAATCAATTTTGTGGCCTCTTCATTAAAATGCCTTTTTTGCAGGATTGTTTCGATACCCAGGGGTGCCTGTGTATCACTTACAAAAACAAAAGCTTTTGGTTGTGTGAAAGCTGTATAAAAAAAAATACATGAGCCGATAATAGTAGCTGCTGATTTTTTGCCAATACGCATCTTAGATTCTCTTTTATTCCGGATTGGTAGCTGCAATCCGGGTAAATAATGGCCTATCCTATCAAGCCTGCGGCCCTGCTTATTTCCATCATTTTTTCCATGCTTTTTCCTGCCTGCAGTCTTAGGTGCTCGTCCATGATTAATTCCGGCTGCTCATATTGCATACACAAATAGAGTTTCTCCAGCGTATTCAGCTTCATGTGCGGGCAATCGTTACAGGCACAGCTATTGGTGGGTGGTGCGGGTATAAAGCTCTTTTTGGGGCTGTTCTGCTGCATCTGGTGCAGGATACCTGTTTCGGTAGCAACAATGTATTGCTGTGTTGAATCGGTTACGGAAAATTTTAATAATTGCGTAGTGCTTCCGATATAATCTGCCATCGCTAAAATCGCTTCCTCACATTCCGGATGTGCAATCAGTTTTGCCTGTGGGTGACGGATTTTTAGTTTGGTGATTTTTTCCAGGCTGAATATTTCATGTACCATACAGGCTCCATTCCAAAGAACCATGCTGCGGCCTGTTTTTTTATTGAGATAAGCACCTAAATTTTTGTCGGGTGCAAAAATAATCGGTTGGTTTTCGGGTACACTTTCAATGATTTTTTCTGCATTTCCACTGGTACAAATGATATCGCTCAGCGCTTTAATTTCTGCAGAACAATTGATATAGGATATCACCAAATGGTCCGGGTATTTTTCTTTGAAAGCCCTGAAAAGCGGCGCCGGTGCGCTGTCTGCGAGTGAACAGCCTGCTTTTAGATCGGGTAAAACAACTTTTTTTGTTGGGTTTAAAATCTTGGCTGTTTCTGCCATAAAATGAACACCGGCAAAAACAATCAGCTCCGCATCGGTATCCTGTGCCTGCTTGGCCAGCCCCAGGCTATCGCCGATATAATCTGCCACATCCTGAATATCTGGTTCCTGGTAATAGTGGGCAAGTATGACTGCATTTTTTTCTTTCTTTAGCCGCTCAATCTCGGCAAATAAATCCATACGCGGATCAATTTCTGCGTCGTAAAAACCTTTTTCAATTATTTGCTCTTTTGTAATGTTCATAATCTTTGTAATAGTATTAAATAATACCTTTTTATAAAACCTAACTACTACTATTAGGGCTGTGGATATCGGGATAACTTACTTATCCCCATGATGCAAAGGTAATTACCGGAGGTTTATACAGGGTAATTCACAAAACTATTAACAGCTTTTTTGTTGAATAGCCTTTGCTTTTGGCTGTTTTCAACAAATCTCCCGAAAGGAAATTCACAACAAGGCATTTGAGTATCCACTTTTCCGGCACTGTTAATTAACAGGGATAAACTACAAGTGAACTTTTACCCCTGGCCCCATTTGATACCTCATACCGTTATTT
>JBDKLG010000163.1:0-6263 GCA_039795695.1 Bacteroidota bacterium | reverse complement strand
TTACAGGATACTTTTTTATACACCCTTTCAGGCGGGCATAAAAAAACTCATCCGGTAAGTCAGATGAGTTAATATCGTAAATCACCCTGGGTGAAATAGTACAAAACTTTTACTCTGACTTATCTCCCATGTTTTCACATGGAGGAGTTGGCACCTTCATACAATTGAGTGAACTGTATGGGTTGCCAAGGCTTCATCGGGCCAAATTCCCTCTGCCTTTCTTGATAAGTATTTAAAGAACTGGCGCAAAGATAAGTGCATGAACCTGATATTTCCAAATTTTTAGTCTACTTGATTAGTAGAATATTGGTCAAAACCTTGTCAATAATCGCTTTTTGCCAGAAAAAATAATCAGCACATCATTATTACTAAAAATATTAGTATCTTTAGACCTTTCTTCAAGCAAATGGCAAAACTTACCCCTAAGAGCAAGGCAGCTAAAATGGTCAACCATTCCCCGGAGCCGGAATTTATTGAGGTATTTGGTGCAAGAGAACATAACCTGAAAAATATTGATATTTCCATCCCCAAAAACAAACTGGTTGTTTTTACCGGAGTTAGCGGTAGTGGTAAATCTTCTCTGGCATTTGATACCATTTACAATGAGGGGCAGCGCCGCTATATGGAAAGTTTCAGCGCTTATGCCAGGCAGTTTATGGGAGATATGGAACGCCCTGATGTAGATAAAATCACCGGGCTATCGCCGGTTATTTCCATCGAGCAGAAGACCACCAATAAGAACCCTCGGTCAACCGTTGGCACAGTAACAGAAGTATATGATTTTCTTCGCTTACTCTTTGCAAGAATCGGGGAAGCCTATAGCTACAATACCGGCAAAAAAATGGTCAAATTCAGTGAAGAAGAAATCATTGAAAATATTTATACCGGATACAATAACAAAAAAATAAGTTTATTGGCACCACTGATTCGTGGCAGAAAGGGGCATTACAGAGAACTCTTTGAAGATATTCGAAAAAAAGGATTTTTAAAAGTTAGAATTGATGGCGAAATAGTGGACCTGACACCCAAACTTCAGGTAGACCGCTATAAAATACATGATATCGAAGTAGTGATTGACCGCTTGCAGGTTACAAAAGATATGCGGGTTCGTATGAGCCAGAGCGTTCAACAGACTTTAAAAATGGGTAAAGACCTGATGTTTTTATTGGTCAATGATACCAATAAACTGGTTCAATATTCAAAACAGCTCATGTGTGAAGAAACCGGTATCAGTTATGAAGAACCCTCACCCAATGCGTTCTCTTTTAACTCGCCCTATGGAGCCTGCCCTGCTTGTAAAGGTTTGGGTAATGTTTTCAGTGTTAGTGTAGAAGGAATCATACCGGACAGTTCTTTGAGTGTAAATGAAGGGGGTATCACACCTCTCGGAGAGCAGCGCGACGCATGGATGTTCAGGAACATAGAAGTGCTGGCAAAAAAACATAAGATCAACCTGGATAAGCCCATCAGGGACCTGTCGGCTGCATCACTCAATATGCTATTGTATGGGAATGCAGAAGGCAGTTTATCCGAAACAACGGAAATAGAAGGAGCAGTTACAGATGGCCAGCCTTATGAAGGTGAATTCGAAGGAATTATCCCTATGCTCAAGAGATGGTTTTCCGGTAATTCGGGCAGTGAAACACTGAGGGAATGGGTAGAAAAATTCATGGAACTTAAAACCTGCCCCTCCTGTGATGGTTCGCGGTTAAAAAAAGAAAGCCTTTGGTTTAAAGTAGATGAAAAAAATATCGCAGAATTAAGTCACCTTGATTTAAGCAAATTATTTCAGTGGTTTGAAGGGGTAGAAAAAAGACTGAGTAATAAACAAAACCAGATTGCAAAAGACATTCTCAAAGAAATAAGGGAGCGTATTCAGTTTTTACTGGATGTTGGTTTAACTTATCTCTCACTCGACCGGCCTTCCAGAAGCCTTAGTGGCGGTGAATCTCAGCGTATCAGGCTGGCTACACAAATCGGTTCGCAGTTGCAGGGGATTACCTATATTCTGGATGAACCCTCTATTGGGTTGCACCAGCGTGATAATCACCAGCTCATACTGGCTTTGCAAAACCTGCGAAATATTGGTAACAGTGTACTGGTAGTAGAGCACGACAAAGACATCATGATGGCAGCCGACCATTTGGTTGACATCGGCCCGAGGGCAGGCCTTTATGGCGGACATATTGTTGCTGCCGGTACGCCCAAAGAAGTATTGAAAACCAATTCTGATACGGCACAGTACCTGAATGGCAAAAAAGGAATCGCCGTTCCGAAAGAACGCAGGCAAGGCAATGGCAAATCGCTGGAATTAAAGGGAGCTAACGGAAACAACCTTAAAAATGTAAGCCTAAGTTTTCCATTGGGCAAACTGATTGTGGTAAGTGGTGTGAGCGGAAGTGGTAAATCAACCCTGATTAATGAAACGCTGTATCCCATTCTATCCAGGCATTGTTATAACAGCAGGGTTAGCCCCATGCCCTTTAAATCGATTAAGGGACTTGAACACATCGATAAGGTAATCGAAATCGATCAATCACCTATTGGCAGAACACCCCGCAGCAATCCGGCTACTTATTGCGGATTCTTTACTGAAATCAGAACACTGTTTGCTTCTATTCCGGAAGCCAAAATTCGCGGATACAATGCAGGAAGGTTTTCCTTCAATGTAAAAGGAGGACGCTGCGATGTTTGTGAAGGTGGTGGTATGCGGGTGATTGAGATGAATTTCCTGCCCGATGTATATGTACACTGCGAAAAATGTAATGGAAAGCGATACAACAGAGAAACACTGGAAATAAGGTTTAAGGGAAAATCCATCAGTGATGTACTGAATATGACCGTTGATGAAGCCTGTGAATTCTTTCAACCCATTTCCTACCTGTTTAGAAAAATAAAAGTGTTACAGGATGTGGGCCTTGGATACATCACACTGGGTCAGTCGGCTGTAACCCTTAGTGGCGGTGAAGCACAGCGTGTAAAGCTGGCAACTGAACTGAGCAAAAAAGATACCGGCAAAACATTTTATATACTGGACGAACCTACAACGGGATTACATTTTCAGGATATCCAGCATTTATTGGATGTGATTAATAAGTTAGTGGATCGCGGAAACTCTGTGTTGGTAATTGAACATAACCTCGATGTAATTAAAGTGGCCGATCACATCATCGACCTGGGCCCAGAGGGAGGCGATGGTGGCGGAACCATTTTGTTTGAAGGTGTACCCGAAAAAATGGTGGACATTGCGAAAAGCCATACCGCCCGTTTTTTGAAGACAGAACTGGGCATCTAAAATCTCGCCTGCATTGTTTCAAATAAATGCCAGCATCTTCTTGCATTATGCAAGTAACATATCAATGTGATCGATATCGTCTTCCAGGTAATGATCACTGCATTGCACAAATCCAAATGATTCATAGAATTTTTGTAAGTAAGCCTGGGCACCTATTTTAATTGGGCCTTTCCCATAAATTTCATTGCTCAGCTCAATGGCTTTTTTTACAAGCAACCTGCCTGCACCTGTTTTACGGTATTTAGGCGAACTAATAATTCTGCCGATGGATTTTTCTGTATAAGACAGTTTTTCAGGGACTAGTCTCGCATAGGCAACCAGCACTGCTTCGTCCCATAACATAAGATGGTAGCATAGCGGGTCTTTGTTATCGGCATCGAGGTAAATGCATTGTTGCTCTACCACAAATACCTCACTTCTCAACCGCATTACCTGGTATAGCTCAAATGGGGTAAATGCTTCAAAGGGTTTATGGGTAAGTGTATATTTTATGCCTGTCATACCGTTCAGTTTGTGTAAAGGAAAGCAAGTTTCACGGGCAAAAATAGCGGTAGAACCACAATTATTTCACACCTTTGGCACTTTAAATGGATTATTGATTATTAACCGCTGAATATACCATGCCAAAAAAAGTTGCCATCATTGGTGCAGGCCCTGCAGGATTAACAGCCGCTTATCTGTTAGG
Organism: Bacteroidota bacterium; assembly: GCA_039795695.1. Lineage (GTDB taxonomy): Bacteria > Bacteroidota > Bacteroidia > Chitinophagales > Chitinophagaceae > Sediminibacterium. The sequence continues at coordinate 2,283 of JBDKLG010000163.1, read as the reverse complement.
CAAAGAAAACCAGCAGGTAACGGTTTTTGAAAAAGACCCAACTTATGTTGGCGGAATTTCAAGAACAGAATCCTATAAAGGCTACCATTTTGATATTGGAGGCCACCGTTTTTTTTCAAAGTCAAAAGAAGTGGAAGATTTCTGGACAGAAATCCTGGGTGATGAAATGCTCGAAAGACCAAGGAGTTCCAGGATTTTCTACAATAAAAAATTCTTTTCCTACCCACTGGTTGCTTTTGAGGCATTGAATAAACTGGGCATTATCGAAAGTGGCTTATGTGTATTAAGCTACCTGAAAGCAAAAGCCTTCCCGGTTAAAAAGCCAACCAATTTTGAAGATTGGGTGATTAACCAGTTTGGAGAACGGCTTTTCAGGATATTTTTTAAAACTTATACCGAAAAAGTTTGGGGAATACCCTGTAAAGAAATATCTGCCGATTGGGCTGCACAGCGCATCAAAGGCTTATCGCTTAGCAGTGCTATCTGGAATGCATTGTTCAAACCAACAACAAGCGGCGACAAGGATAAAATAATCAAGACACTGATAGACTCTTTCCGTTATCCAAAATATGGTCCCGGAATGATGTGGGAAACCTGTGTAACCAAGTGTAAAGCAATGGGGGTGGAGATTACCATGGATTGCGGAGTGAAAAATATCAGTCTGGATAACGGTCAGTGGAACATACATACTTCCGCCGGTCAAACCCTAAGCGGCTATGATTATGTATTATCATCGGCTCCTATGCGTGAATTGATTGCTTCGGTTTCTCCCCGATTTCCTGATAAGGCATTCAATTCCTCGCAGCAGTTAGGATACCGCGATTTTTTAACAGTGGTGCTGATTTGTAAGGACCAGGATGCATTTACCGACAACTGGATTTACATTCACGACCCCAGTGTAAAAGTGGGAAGAATCCAGAATTTTAAATCATGGAGTCCTTATATGGTGCCTGATCCGGCGATGGCCTGTTATGGCCTGGAATATTTTTGTTTTGAAGGAGATGGTTTATGGACAAGCACTGATGAAATACTCATTAACCTTGCCAAAAAGGAAATTGAGCAAATCGGTTTAACCACCAATAGTGCTGTCGTAGATGGTTATGTGGTAAGGCAACCCAAAGCTTATCCGGTATATGATCATGCTTACAAAGAAAATGTAGAAGCAGTGCGCGAAGCGCTGAAATCCTATCCAGGACTGTATTTGGTAGGCAGGAACGGCATGCACAAGTACAATAACCAGGATCATAGTATGATGACTGCTATGCTGGCTGCAAAAAATATTGTAGCAGGAAAAGAATTATACGATCTATGGGAGGTGAATGAAGATGCCGAATACCATGAAGGCGGAGCAAGAGGGGCTGAAGACACGGAGAAGGTAGCCGGAAGAATGGTACCCCGTAAAATAGTAGATTGATTTAGTATAGCCGCAAATGCGCAGATGATGGTTCAGACCGGTACGGCTTTCACATAATCAGCGAATTTGCGGCTTATTTTTATCTTCCGGCTACACCCGGTACTACTGCCAAACTCTCATTGCCATCCATACTTACCGATTGTACCGCGAAAAAATAATTGTCTTTTGAATAGGGAAGCGTATACTCGGTTTGCGTTGTGAAAAATTTCTTCTGCCAAACAGCACTTGTTGTTTCACGCATCAGGATATAATATCCTTTTACTTTGCCTGCTGCAGGCGCTTTCCAGCTTAGCGAACTAAGATTGCTCAGTCTTCGCGCTTCAATTTTTACCTCCTCAGGTTTGCCAGCCGATTTGGAAAGATTGGCCAGATTGGCCAGGTTCATAGCTGTGTTTTTGCGCAGGTATTCAAAATCCATGAATTCAGGCAAATCACCATACTGGATACCGTTTTCTTTGCGAACATCCTGATGCTGGTGATAATAATTTTCATTCATTTCAGTAATCCTTACTGCAGCAAAACCATTCTCTACATAAGGCGTATGGTCACCGCCGCGAAGAAAACGATCGTTCCGATAGATCATTACCACTTCCAGGTTCTCAACATATCGTTCACCAATCTCCTTCACATAACGAGCCAGCTGCCTTGCTCTTCCATCATTTTCCAGGCCAAGGTTCCTGATATTGGTAGCAACCCTTCCGGTATCCAGAACAGATAAACCCTCACTAAATACACGAATCCTTGTATTATCAATAATTTTTGTTTCGCTGCTGTTATTGCTGCCCATGATATCATTGTTCAGGTCTGCCTCAATATTCCAGCCTTCTTTCCTGGCTTTTCTTGCCATATAGTAAGCGCCCAGCAATCCC
>JBDKLG010000162.1:0-5571 GCA_039795695.1 Bacteroidota bacterium | reverse complement strand
AATGAAAATCTGGAAAAATACCTGAAAACCGGCCCCTACAAAACCGACAAGCTCTATGTAAAAGGCATCAAGGTATATGCCGATGGTGCATTGGGAAGCAGGGGAGCCTGTTTGCTGGCCCCCTATGCCGACAAAAAGGGGTGGCAGGGATTTTTACTAAAGAATGCTTCACATTACGATTCGCTGGCTAAACTGCTTGCCACCACAGCGTTTCAGATGTGTACCCATGCCATCGGAGACAGTGCCAACAGAGCCATACTGAAAATTTACAACAAATACCTGCAAGCAGGGAACGACAAGCGATGGAGAATTGAACATGCGCAAATCATCCATCCGGATGATTTTAATTTATTTGCTGCGGCATCCATCATTCCCTCCGTGCAGCCCACACATGCCACCAGTGATATGTATTGGGCAGGGGAAAGATTGGGTGCAGAAAGATTGAAAGGCGGTTATGCATTGAAACAATTGCTGGAACAAAATGGATGGATGCCATTGGGAACAGATTTTCCGGTAGAAGATATTTCTCCTTTTAAAACATTCCTGGCTGCAGTGGTTCGTAAAGATGCCAAAGCTTTTCCGTTGAATGGTTTTCAAATGGAAAATGCCTTAACCCGTGAGCAAACCATTCGGGGCATGACCATCTGGGCAGCCAAAGCAGGCTTTCTGGAAAAGGAAGTAGGAAGCCTGGAAGCAGGTAAGAAAGCGGATTTTATCATACTGGACAAGGACCTGATGAAAGTAGCCGATGGTGAGATACTGCATACCAAAGTTTCTGCCACTTATTTGGGGGGTAAGAAAGTGCATTAATTTTTTACGGGCAATTCTTTGCCCTCTCTTTAACCCGTTCTGAACGGTGGATGGTAACATAAACTTTCTACCCAATTTCCTTTATCTTTAAAAGGATAAAAGGATTGCTTATGCGCCTGCGCTTTCTTCCGGGAATTTATTGGATTATGATTATCCTGGTGGCAGGGGTTACAGGCTTTATCTTTCTCCTGCCGCAAAAAACCATCGATTATGCTACCGAAATAAAACCCATTTTCAATAAAAAATGTATTACATGCCATGGTGGTGTAAAACGCCAGAGTGGGTTTAGTTTACTGTTCAGAACAGATGCACTGGCCATCAATAAATCAGGAAAGCCCGCCATTATTCCCGGAGACCCATCCCATAGTGAATTAATCAGGAGGTTGACATTGAAAGATCCGGAAGAACGCATGCCTTATAAACATTCTCCCTTAAGCGATCAGGAAATCAATCTTTTAAAACAATGGATTAAACAGGGCGCCAAATGGGGCAATCATTGGGCATATGTGCCGGTAGAAAAAACCGACATACCCGAAGTAGCTAATTGGTTTTTTGGTACGAGAGGTGGAGGCAGCTGGGTAAAAAATGGCATTGATCATTTTGTGTATGCAAACATGCGGCAGGAAGGCCTGCGACCCTCGGCCGAAGCAGCCAAGGCAATTTTGGTAAGAAGGGTAAGTATTGATTTAACAGGACTTCCCGCCATCCCTGCATTGGCAGATTCTTTTTTAAAAGATACGGGGACAGACGCTTATGAAAAACTGGTAGACAATTTACTCGCTTCCAAACATTTTGGTGAAAGATGGGCTGCCATGTGGATGGATTTGGCCAGGTATGCCGATACCAAAGGTTATGAAAGGGATGACTGGCGCTCTATCTGGCGCTATCGCGACTGGCTGATCAATGCTTTTAATGAGAATAAGCCCTACAATGAATTTTTGACGGAGCAGCTGGCAGGCGATTTATTCCCCAACCCGACTGATGCACAATACATCGCTACGGCTTTTCACCGGAATACGATGACCAATGACGAAGGCGGTACCGATAATGAAGAATTCAGAACCGCTGCAGTAATTGACCGGGTAAACACAACCTGGGAAACATTGATGGGTACTACATTTGGCTGTGTGCAGTGTCATAGCCATCCCTATGATCCTTTTCGGCATGAAGAATATTATTCTTTTATGGCTTTCTTTAACAATACCCGGGATGAAGATACTTATGATGATTATCCCTTGCTGAAAGAATTTCACCGGGAAGATAGTGTCAGGTTCATGCTGTTAAAAAACTGGTTAAAGCAATATGCACCGGAAAGAGAGAACGAATTGATCAAATTTGTAAAAACAGGACAACCCGCTATCAATTCCATTGCAGCTGACAGGCTAACCAACAGCGCTTTAACCGATACGAAATGGCTGGTATTGAGAAACCATGCGGTAGCCAGAATTCCCGGCGTTGATTTCGAAAGTCATTCACAAATGCGCTACCGGTATAAGAGCTGGAATGCAGGTGGATACTGGCTCTTACACCTCGACAGTGCGAATGGCCAATTAATCAATACCGTACAGGTTGCTGATTCCAAAGGGAAATGGAAAATAGCTGCGCTTGCATTACCTAAAATTTCCGGTGTGCATGATGTCTATTTCACTTACCAAAATAACCTGCTTAAAACACCCGAAGAAACCGGTATTCAATTCGACTGGTTCAGCATGGGAGAACCATTTCCTGCTAAAGGAGCAAAAGGGTACGACAGTGCTTTTAAATTCTTTAACGACCTGCTCGATTCCAAACAGGTAACCATTACGCCTGTAATGGTAGAAAATAATAAAAGCCAATGGCGAAAAACAAGGGTATTTGAAAGAGGTAACTGGTTGGTAAAAGGGAAAGAAGTAAAAGCCGATATTCCCAGGTCATTGGGTTCCTTACCTGCAAATGCACCACGTAACAGGATGGGACTTGCCCGCTGGTTAACCGATAAGAAAAATCCTTTAACAGCCAGAACGATTGTAAATAGAATTTGGGAACAGTTTTTTGGCCAGGGTATCGCAGAAACCCTTGAAGATCTTGGTACACAGGGCATTCAGCCTACTCACAGGGAATTGCTGGATTATCTCTCCTGGAAATTGATGAACGAGTATCACTGGGATTTGAAAAAGCTGATGAAAGAAATTGTATTGTCTGCTACCTACCGGCAGGACTCGAAACTGAATAATGAAGCCATGGTAAAAGATCCCTTTAATAAATTTTATGCAAGGGGACCACGTGTGAGATTGTCTGCAGAACAGATACGCGACCAGGCATTGCAGGTGAGTGGATTATTATGTGAAAAAATGTACGGACCAGGTGTGTTTCCCTATCAGCCTGATGGTATCTGGATGTCGCCCTGGAATGGTGCATCCTGGAAAAAAAGTGATAGCTGTGATCAGTATCGAAGGGCTTTGTATACTTATTGGAAAAGGTCGGCTCCATACCCATCCATGATTACGTTTGATGGCAGTTCGAGAGAAGTTTGTACTGCAAGAAGAATCAGGACCAATACGCCGCTGCAATCATTAACCACTTTAAACGACTCGGCTTATCTGGAAGCAGCCCGGAATTTTGCTTATCGTATGCAGGCTTTAGGTGGGAAAACAGTAAAAGAGCAGATAAGCAAGGGTTATGCACTGGCAATGTACCAGGAGGCTTCGCAGGAAAAAATGATTGTATTTGAAAAATTGTATAAGGATGCATTACGTAAATTCAAGTCAAATGAAATAGACATGATTTGTATGGCAGGCAATAAAAACCAAGGTCCGGAAACTGCTGCTTTGGTGGTAGTTGCAACTGCCATGATGAACCTGGATGAGTTCATTACTAAAAATTAAGGGTAAGGCCATCGGGGTTAAATCTTTTGAATAGGGCAAATCGGCAAAGCATCAAAACAGTATTGGAAAATTGCATCATTGAGAATGATTTATGCATAAAGACCATCGAAAAATATTTGAAGAAGCAAGGATCAATTCGCTGGAACTGGCTACCAGAAGGCTTTTCCTGAAAGACTGTTTTTTAGGAATGGGTAGTCTGGCCATGGGCTCTTTTCTGGGGTCCTGTAATTTCGGATCATCGGGTAAGGGTATGAATGAACTATTTAATAGTGCAAACCCCTTACTGCCGCATTCACCGCATTTTCCAGGCAAAGCAAAATCGGTCATCTACCTGCATATGGCAGGTGCCCCTTCTCAACTGGAATTATTTGATTTCAAACCCGATTTAATGAAACTCGATGGGCAGGATTGTCCGCAGTCATTGCTGGATGGGAAAAAATTTGCTTTTATCCGTGGAGTGCCTAAAATGCTTGGGCCGCAGGCAAATTTCAAACAACGGGGACAAAGCGGTGCATGGGTTTCCGATCATCTGCCTCACCTGGCTTCTGTGGCAGATGAATTAAGTTTCCTCAAAGCGGTACAAACCGACCAATTCAATCATGGTCCCGCACAACTACTGATGCATACAGGTTCAGCGCGGCTGGGACGGCCAAGTATCGGGGCATGGGCAACTTATGGGTTAGGCAGCGAGAACAGTAATCTGCCCGGCTTTGTTGTATTGACTTCCGGCGGAAAATTTCCTGATGCGGGTAAAAGCGTATGGGGAAGCGGGTTTCTGCCATCGGTTTACCAGGGAGTACAATGCAGGAGTGAGGGTGATCCCGTTTTATTTATCAAAGACCCTGCAGGAATGGACCGCGATTTGCGTAAAGCCTCTATTGATGCCATCAATGAAGTAAACCGCCTGAGTTATGAAGAGTTCAAAGACCCTGAAATATTATCACGTATCGCACAATATGAAATGGCATATCGTATGCAAATGTCCGTTCCTGATGTAATGAATATTCAGGACGAACCAGGGTATATTCATGAAATGTATGGTACACAACCCAACAAAGCCTGCTTTGCCAACAATGTTCTCCTGGCAAGAAAACTGGTAGAAAAAGGTGTTCGTTTTGTTCAGTTGTTCGACTGGGGATGGGATAGCCATGGCACCGATGAAAGCCTGGCCATCGATTATGGTTTCGTAAACAAATGCAGAGCTGTAGACAAGCCCATCACCGCACTGCTGCTCGATTTGAAGCAACGGGGCTTACTGGATGAAACACTGGTGGTATGGGGAGGAGAATTTGGAAGAACGCCCATGCAGGAAAACAGGGATGGTAAAAAAATGCCTTTCAAGGGAAGAGACCACCATACAGAAGCTTTTACAATTTGGATGGCCGGCGGCGGAATTAAAAGAGGAACCAGCTTTGGCGAAACGGATGAGATTGGTTATGCAGCTGTTAGCGGAAAAACAACTGCATTCGACATACAGGCAACTATCTTGAACCAACTGGGATTTGACCATGAAAAACTGACCTATGATTTTCAGGGAAGACCTTTCAGGTTAACGGATGTGCATGGAAGAGTGATTCATGAAATTGTTGCATAGTTGATTTTCGTAAAATACCCTGCTTGTTTTGAGCAGAGAATGAAGGGATGAAACAGCAATAAGGTTTTCGGCAATTGTATTTTGCATCCGGTATGATGGCTGTTCCCATCAACAGGTTGGAATTTTAAGAAACAAGTGTTAACCAATAAATATTGTTATGGCATTTAATCGCAGAAGATTTTTGACTATGTCGGCAGGAATAACGGGACTGGCTTTATCGTCTCTTGAAAGTTTGTTTGCACAAAAAAAATCATTTATTGTTCCTGAAAAGTTTTCGTTGAAAATGATGGGGACCAATTGGGG
>JBDKLG010000161.1:0-8695 GCA_039795695.1 Bacteroidota bacterium | reverse complement strand
CAAAGCGGAAACCATGATTGATGTATTAAAAAGAAGGGCCCAGATTGAAAACTACCTCAGCAATCTCAATCTCGACAAACCCCAGGATGCCGTTGCAAGAGGTGTTGATTTGAACAGCGCTGCTCCTATTACTGCCAATCTTAACAGAAAAAAGGATTCGGTAATAAGTATTCCGAAAGAATTAACGGCAACACCAAAAGATCTGCCTAATCTATCCAATACCAAAACAGTTGCTACCGCCATAGATACCAAAAAAGAAGCCATCGGAATGGCGGTTCCCAAAGAAATCAAGCAACCCGAAATCAAGAATGCAATTGTTGCTGCACCGGTCTTAAACAAGACCTATAGCTTTAACCCGGCAGATACGCAATATGTGGTTGTAATGATGAAGAATGTAGATCCCATTTTTATTACCGAGGGCAGAAATGCATTCAACAGGTATAACCAGGAAAGTTATTCAGGCCAGAACATAGAAATTTATAACAGGAAGATCAATGGCGACTTTAATTTCCTGATGTGCGGCCCCTTTACCAATGCCGGCGCTGCGATTGGGTATGTTGACAGAACCAAACCGCTTGCAAAAACAAGAATCATCCCCTGGCTAACACCCGATAAATACAGTTTCAGCATAATCAGTAATGCCAATATGAAAATATTGATCGATACGCAGGATATAGACGGATACAATGCATTTATCCACCAGGTTTTCCCGGATAAGTTTTAGTTGTTCCTCTGCCGATGAATTGGTAATTTGTTAGTAACATTGATTTTGAATTAACGCTATTTGCTTATATGTCTAAGTCTGTAAGAATATTCTGGCGCATTTTTTTTGGTGGCTTTGCTGCAGTAGTATTGTTACTGCTGATGATCAATTGGGGCTGGATTGGCGATATGCCATCTATTGATGATATAGAAAACCCCTCTGCCTCACAAGCCAGCCAGGTATTTGCTGATGACGGTACCCCCATGGGTAAATATTATATTGAAGACCGGGTAAATATCCTCACAAAAGATATCAGCAAACACGTTATCAATGCACTGGTTGCTACAGAAGATAAAAGATTCTATGAACACAGCGGTATCGACGGCTTCTCACTAATGCGTGCATTCATGTACCTGGGAAGTGAGGGCGGGGCCAGCACCATTACCATGCAAACAGCCAAAAACCTGTTTACCGAAAACTGGAGCACCAAGAATTTTTTATTGCGCAGTATCCAGAAATTAAAAGAAGGAATTATTTCCATAAAACTGGAAAGAAATTTTACCAAAGAAGAAATTCTGACCCTCTACCTGAATACAGTGGCTTTTGGCGACAATGTTTTCGGTATTCGTAATGCGGCCAATACTTTTTTTCAAAAAGAACCCGATCGCCTGAATGTAGAAGAAGCTGCTGTATTGATAGGAATGATTAACGGACCCGGCATTTATAATCCAAGAATTAATCCGAGAAGGGCCCTGGAAAGAAGAAACCTTGTGCTGAACCGGATGGTTACCAAAAACTATCTCTCCGCAACTGAAGCCGAGTCGCTGAAGCGCAAACCCATTGAACTCAATTACAGAAAACTGAATGAAAACAATGGTTTAGGACCTTATTTCAGAATGATACTGGGTGAAGAAATGAAGAAATGGTGCAAAGAGCACAAAAAAAACAATGGCGATAATTATAATCTTTATAGAGATGGACTGAAAATCTATACCACCATCAGCCCGCGCTTGCAGCAATATGCAGAAGAAGCTGTAGCAAAGCATATCAACTCTATGCAGAAGCTCTTAAACCAACAGGAAAATATCAGGACCGGAAAAGTATGGAAAGGATATGAAAATGTACTCGAAGCAGCTGCAAGGCAAAGTGATCGATGGAGGAACCTGAAAAAAGACGGGATGGAAGAAGATGAAATCAGGAAAACATTTGACCAGAAAATTCCCATGCATATTTTCGCCTGGAATAATACAAGGGGTAAGGATACCGTAATGACCCCCTTCGATTCCATTAAATACCACCGACAGATGCTTCAGGCGGGATTTATGGTGATGAATCCCTTAGACGGTCAGATCAAAGCATGGGTTGGCGGAATCGATTATAAAACATTCAAATTTGACCATGCCAATATCAATACCAAAAGGCAGGTAGGCTCCACCATGAAGCCGCTTTTGTACAGCCTTGCTATTGAAGAAGCTGGATTTACCCCCAACACAACCGTTTATGACCAGCAACAAAGTTTTGGTGGTTATGGCATGGTACCCGCAACAACCAAAACCTGCACCGGAGCCGCTATGCCAATGGCATTGGCCCTGGCCAAATCAAGAAACTGTGCCACTGCCTATGTATTGAAACAACTGGATAATAATGGAAATAACGGGGCAAAAAGATTGATAGATTTTTTACGCAAATGTGATTTTACCTCTACGATCCCTGCCTACCCCTCCATTGGTATTGGTGCCTGTGAACTCTCGCTCTATGAAATGATGCAGGGCTATAGCATGTTCCCCGGAAGAGGCTTTAATGCAAAGCCCATGTATATTACCAGAATTGAAGACAGAAACGGTAATGTACTTGCTACATTTACCCCCCACAGAAAAGAAATAATCAGTGATGTTACTGCCTACTCTGTTATCAAAATGATGCAGGGTGTTATGACCAATGGAACAGGTGCAGGCATCTGGGCTTATGATATTCCATCAGGACTGGAAGTAGCGGGTAAAACAGGAACCACCAATGACAACAGCGATGCCTGGTTTATGGGCTATACCCCTCAATTACTGGCCGGAGGATGGGTTGGTTGTGATGACCGTTTTATCCGTTTCAACACCGAAAGTAAAAATGGAGAAGGCGGGCGGGCTGCAATGCCTATCTGGGCTTATTTTATGAGCAAAGCAGGTGCCGATCCCAATGCAGGTATCGACAGCAAACTCACTTTTATGAAGCCTGAACAAATGGGCGAAATCAATATTGATTATATAAATGGTGCTGTGCCGGTACTTGGTGGAGAAGGAGAAGAAGTAGGTATTGGCAATTCAGGTGATTATGAATTACCTAAAAATGAAAAAGCGGAAGAAATTGGTGCTGAATCTGATGTCAAAATTGAAGACCTCAAACCTGTAAACACACCGGCAATAACAACACCGGCCAAAACGGAGAAGGATGCGAAGAAAGGTCCTGAAAAACCCAAAACAAACAGCCCCGCTACCCTGCCACCCAAAACCCCTAAATCGCTGATGCCTCCTGCTAAGAAAACAGGGAACGGTTAGTAAAACAAATACCAAAACACCCGTAAATTTTTCAGAGAAATACCGATCGTACTTGTATAAATAAAAAACAATGTATAATAAATTGTTTATGAACTAAATATAAATTATACTATTTTAAAAAGCAATATATATTGTTCTTTCTTTGCCCCTACCGAAAACCTTGTTTCCTGTATTTCCCGCTCATTTCAGCAGTTTTTTTTCTTTCCCGCTGATTCCTGTATTTCTTACAGGCAACAAAAAATCATCCCCACGCATCTACTAAGCAGACAATTTGTTGACTACACAAAAAATCAACATGAAAAAAAACCTGGTATTTATTTGCCTGCTGCTATTGCTTGGTTTCGGATTCTTCTCCTGTAAAAAAGAGCTGAACAAAAGCCGGCTAACCAGTGAGCTATTTATTGATACCAGCATTGTTGCCGGTTCCGATTATTACCTCAACCTGAGCCCAATGGGTACGGAAGATGATATGGCCATTATACTAACAAAAGGGAACAACACCGTCATCAGTGAACTGGAAAACGAATCCGACATGTTCACAACCGTATACCACTATCAGTCAACCCTCAAATCTGCGGGAAGTACCGACAAAGTAGTGCTCTTAATAACCGGGAACCCCCTGCTTAACAACCATTGCAATAAGGATTCCACTTTTATATACCTGAATCTTACGCTCAAATAATTGCGGTAACCTGCAGAGCATCAGTTGCCGCCGGCCTGAAGCAGGCTTCCCTTCCAGTTGATATTAATGGATAATTGGTGAAACATATTGGTTTGATAAAAACCTGTTGCATACCTGATATGTACTTTGTTCAGCAATAGGCCGGCCCCCATGGAAAACCCGTTTAAACCACTTGTCACATTATACGCATTCAGATCCTGCCTTCGCATAAAATTATATCCGGCAGTAAGTTCAAGTTTCTCATTCAGAAAAACCTGGGTAGACAAAACAATATGCGAGAATATTTTTTGCAGCGTATTGCTGGCAGCATATCCATACTCACCTTCTGATGCACGAAAGCTGGTATCGTTGTAATAAATATTAAACTGCTGCAAATGATGTGCAGTCAATGAAAACTGAAAAGGCGCGTCTGCCAGGCGTTTCGTAATTCCTGCTACCAGGTCGAAAGGAAGTTCTTCCCTGCCGGCTCCTTCATAGGAAACAAGTTGGGTACCTATATTCCTGGCAACCAGGCTTAGCTGTAGCTGGTTATCCGTATCATAATACAATACCCCAAGATCCAGGGCAAGAGCAGCCGATCTGTATTGTCCATAACCTGAATGAACGTATTTGAAACTGGACCCCAAACGAAATTTTTCCCTGTAATCTTTCGATGCCATTACCTGAACCACATAATCAACAGGCCGGAAACTGCCCGAAATATTTCCTGCAGCATCTGTTTGGGCAATGCTTCCATAGTCAAAATAATTTGTTCCTGCAGCCAGGTTAACACCCGTTTTCTCCAGGTGCCAGGCAGAAGTAGCACTGTAATTTCTGATACCCCCAATAAATGAGTGAAAAGAAGCGTTGGCCTGTAAATGCATATCTGAAGAAAGCAAAGCCGGGTTCTGAAAAACCATGCCTACATCATTGCTGATATTGGAAACATTTACCCCACCCAATGCCGATAATTGTGCAGTATTGGGCTGATTCAAAAAATTAAATACCGCATTTCCTCCCAATGTCTGGGCCGACGATTTGTTAAACAAAATCAGCCCGGCTATCATTGTAAAAAGAATTGTTCTCAGCATGCTTCTTCAAATCTAAGGGAAGATTGGCTCCGGGAGACAATCATTGAACCAGACCACTGATTTTAACAAAGAAAAGCCCCCAATTCGATTGACTTTTAAACCAATGCCAGGTCAATTACCTGCTGCATGGTTTTTACATAATGAAAACTGACCCCCTTGATAAAATGCTGGTCTATTTCATTCACATCTTTTTCATTTTGCCAGCAAAGAATGATTTCTTTTAATCCGGCTCTTTTTGCTGCAAGAATTTTTTCCTTAATACCCCCTACCGGTAAAACCTGCCCCCTTAAAGTGATCTCACCCGTCATGGCCAGAAAAGGTTTTACTTTCCTTCCGGTAAATGCAGAAGTGAGTGAGGTTAACATAGTAATTCCTGCACTGGGACCGTCTTTTGGCACTGCCCCTTCCGGCACATGTATGTGAATGTTCTTTTTGGAAAATTCTTCCGGATCTACCCCCAGTTTTTTTGCATTGGCCTGTAAGTAGCTCAAAGCTGTGGAAGCACTTTCCTTCATTACATTACCCAGATTACCGGTTAATTTCAATTCACCCTTGCCCTCTCCCAAAATGGTTTCAATAAATAATATATCGCCCCCAACATAGGTCCAGGCCAATCCCACAGCCACTCCCGGCATATTGGCCGTTTTATAGATTTCATTGCTGTACCGCGACTGACCCAGTATTTTCTCTACGTCCTGAGCAGTTACCGTAGACTTGACTTTGTTTTTGGTAGCCAGTTCTTTTGCCTGGTAACGCATAATGGAAGCCAGCTGCCTGTCCAATTCCCTTACCCCGCTTTCTCTCGTATGCTGCTCAATTATTTTTTCAAGTACTTTATCACTCAATTTAAAATTCACTTTGGCAAGGCCATGCGCTTCTTTTTGTTTGGGCAATAAATGCCGCTTGGCTATTTCCACTTTTTCTTCTACAGCATAGCCGCTCAAATCAATAATTTCCAAACGGTCTCTCAGTGCCGGCTGAATATTCTGCAGGTTATTGGCTGTGGCAATAAATAAGACTTTACTCAGGTCATATTCCAGTTCCAGGTAATTGTCGTAAAAACTATTGTTTTGCTCGGGGTCCAGTACTTCCAGTAATGCCGAGGAAGGATCTCCACGAAAATCACTGCCTATTTTATCAATTTCATCCAGTATCATCACGGGGTTGGATGATTTGCACTTGCGGATATTCTGCACAATCCGCCCCGGCATGGCACCAATATAGGTTTTACGATGGCCCCTGATTTCACTCTCGTCGTGTAAGCCGCCCAGGCTAACTCGCACATATTTCCTGCCGATTGCATGGGCAATTGAACGGCCAAGAGATGTTTTTCCTATTCCGGGAGGACCTAAAAAACATAGGATCGGGCTCTTCATATCCCCTTTCAGTTTTAACACCGCCAGGTATTCGAGTATCCTGCTTTTGATTTTGCCCATACCGTAATGATCTGCATCCAGTACTTTTTTGGCATTTTTCAAATCATAATTGTCGGCAGTATAATCCAGCCAGGGCAGGTCCAGCATCAGGTCGAGGTGGTTGTATACCACCGAATAGTCAGGGGTAGTAGGATGCATCCGCTCCAGTTTCTCGATACCGTTTTTGAACAGATTTTTGGCAGTTTCGGGCCATTTTTTGGCCTCCCCCTTCTTCTTCATTTCGTTGATCTCACGCTCATTCGTATCTCCGCCCAGTTCATCCTTGATGCTTTTCAGCTGTTGTTGCAGAAAATAGTCCCGCTGCTGTTTGTCTATCTCGGTGCGGGTTTTATTGGTTACTTTATCCTTGAGTTCAGCAAACTGCAGTTCACGCTGCAATATGAAAATCAGTTTCTCAGCCCGCTGTTGTATGTCATTGATCTCGAGCAGGGATTGCTTCTCTGAAATTTCACTATTCAGGTTACTGCTTACGAAATTGATGAGAAAAGAAGGGTTCTCAATATTTTTCAGGATGATGGAAGCTTCCGTAGGTAAATTGGGCGATAAATGGATGATCTGTGTTGCCAGGTCCTTGATGGTGCTGATATAGGCCTGAAAATTTTCATTTTCAGGAATGATGTCGTCTTCAAAAAGCCTGATGCTTGCCTTAAAATAAGGGTCTTCACCAACCATTTCCTGCAGGATAAAACGCTTTTTGCCCTGGATGATAACAGTGGTACCCCCATCCGGCATTTTGATCAGCTTCACAATCTTGGCAACTGTTCCTACGGCACATAGGTCTTTTGGTTCGGGTTCCTCAATATTCGCGTCTTTTTGTGCCAGTACGCCAATCAGTTTATCCAGTTTATACGCATCATTCACTGCTTTGATGCTTTTATCTCTTCCAACCGTGATGGGCAAAACAACACCCGGAAATAAAACCGTATTACGCAGGGGCAGAATGGGGAGCTGATCGGGAATTACCAGGCTTTTATCCTGCTCATTTTCGTGCTCATTAATAGGAATGATGGGCATGAAATCGGTATCTTCTTCAGAACGGAAATACAATTTTTCTCTGGTCATGTGTTTACTTTAGTCAAAATGTCACAAATCCTTCTACCAACTAAGGTAAAATAAGTGCATCAACAAAAGGCAATATTGATGCCAAGCGCCGTTTTTACGGCTTATTGGCACAATCCGGCACAAAAAAAATCCTCCCGGTAAACCGGGAGGAAACTTCTTGCAAGAAGTAATATAAAGTACTTGGTACTTAAATTACTATTTAGCTTTTGCAGTGTCCATTGCAGCTTTTGCAGTGTCCATTGCAGCTTTTGCAGTGTCCATTGCAGCTTTTGCAGTGTCAGCGGTTTTAGTGGTGTCAGTTGTTGCGGCAGCGTTTTCACCTGAATTACAAGCTGTCATTAAACCAGCTACTGCTAAGATTGCGAATACTTTTTTCATTGAGTTTGTTTTTGAGTTTTTAGACTGCGCAAAGGTAATAATCCCATTGGAATTTCCAAACCTTAACAGAAATTTTTTATTTCTTTCTGAAAAATACCCTTATGGGAACCCCCGTGAATTTAAAGTTGGCCCTTAGCTGGTTTTCCAGGTAATTCTTATACGGGGTCTTGATATCGTCCGGATAATTGGTAAAAAAGGCAAAAGAAGGCACATGCGTGGGCAGCTGGGAGATATATTTAATTTTTATTGAATGTCCCCTTACCACCGGTGCATGATAGGCTGCTACGGCCTTCAACATCACTTCATTTAAGCGGGAAGTAGGTATTTTTCTCTGCTTATTTTCAAACACTTCGAGTCCCAGTTCAATGGCTTTGAAAATGCGGGTTTTTTCTTTTACCGAGATAAAAAGTATGGGTACGTCTGAAAAAGGCGCGAATTTTTTCTTTAAAGCATTTTCATAATCACGTGCTGTATTTGTCTCTTTTTCAACTAGATCCCACTTATTTACCAGCACCACAAGGCCCTTCCCCTTCCTGGCGGCCAGTCCAAATATGCTGATATCCTGGGCGGTAATCCCTTTGTCTGCGTCTAAAACAAGCAGGCATACATCGGCATCATCAATGGCTTTGATGGCCCTGATGATGGAATAGAATTCCAGGTCTTCCTTTTCCTTGCTCTTTTTCCTGATACCCGCCGTATCAATCAGGATGAATTCCTTCTGAAACAGGTTATAATGGGTATGAATACTGTCGCGGGTGGTTCCCGAAACATCGCTTACAATGGTTCTTTCCTGCCCGATCAATGCATTCAACAAGGAG
>JBDKLG010000160.1:0-6369 GCA_039795695.1 Bacteroidota bacterium | reverse complement strand
ATTTCGGGCTGGGCTTCTACAGTTCTTTTATGGTAAGTGATAAAGTAGAAATTTTTACCAAGAGCCATAAGGAAGGAAGCGGAGTTTACTGGGGCTGTGATGGCAGCCCGGAATTTGAGCTGTATGATGTAGACTATAGCCAGCGTGGAACCAAGATTGTTTTGCATATTAATGAAGAAAGTAAGGAATTTTTAGAGGCAGGCAGGATTAAAGGAATCCTGGAACGCTTTTGTAAATTCCTGCCGGTTCCTATTTTCTTTTCAGAAACAGGGGAGAAACCGGAAGGAGAAGAAAAATCCATCAATAATACAGATCCTGTCTGGATTAAGAAGCCGGCCGATTTAACCAAGGAAGATTACGAAAAATTTTATAAGGAACTGTATCCTTTCAACGAAACGCCACTTTTCTGGATTCACCTGAATGTGGATTATCCATTTAACCTCACCGGTGTTTTGTACTTCCCCAAGATTAAACAGAGTTATGAAATTCAGAAAGACAAAATTCAACTCTATTGTAACCAGGTATTTGTAACCGATGAAGTGAAAGATATTGTACCGGAATTCCTGATGTTGCTGCAGGGTGTTATTGACAGTCCGGATATTCCACTGAATGTTAGCCGTAGTTATTTACAGGGAGATCCCAATGTAAAAAAAATCAATGCACATATTACCAAAAAAGTGGCCGACAAGCTGGATGAAATTTTCAGAAATGAAAGAAGTTCCCTGGAAGAAAAATGGGAAAGCCTTGGTTTGTTTGTGAAGTATGGAATGATGACAGATGATAAATTTCTGGAGAAGGCGAATAAATTCCTTGTGATGGAAGATACAGACAAAAAGTTCCACACATTGGATGAATATAAAACTGCGACAGAAAGCCTGCAAAAAAACAAGGAAGGGAAACAAGTGATTCTTTACACAACCAACCCCGTTCAGCAGGATGCTTATATACAGGCCTGCAAATCCAAAGGGTTTGTAGTGGTAAAAATGGAAACACTGGTTGATGCTGCGTTCATCAATACAATGGAAATGAAGTGGGAAAATATCAGTTTTGTGCGGGTGGATGCGGATATTGTTGATAACCTGATTGATAAGCAGGAGTCAAATGAAACCATCTTAAGCAAGGAAGAAACGGAAAAACTGAAAGAGTTGTTTACTTTACCAATCGACAGTTTACAGGTTACCACAGAAATCAAGGGTTTGAGTGCAGATACAGCACCGGTAGTGGCTACCAGGCCCGAGTTTATGAGGCGTATGAAAGATATGGGTGCTGTAGGTGGAGGTATGACAGCATTTTATGCGCAAATGCCTGATGAAGTAACTTTGACGGTGAATGGGAATCATCCAATTTATCAAAGCCTTCTAAAAGAAACGAATGCAGCTATTCAATTAAAGCAGGTTAGAAACCTGGCAGACCTGGCATTGCTTTCACAGGGGTTGTTGAAGGGGAATGAATTGACCAGCTTTATTAACAGGAGTGTGGAATTGCTGCAGGGAGAGAAATAAACCGCTATTTTAAATAATGGGTGAAGCTGCTGAAAATAATCAGCAGCTTTTTTTATTCAAAAAGTGATGTGAATCAATTCGTACAGGCCTGCGCAGGGTAAGAAAGTAGTTCATAAGAAGTAAAACTTAATAACCGGGTCCCATTAACAAACCCGCGATTCGGTGTTTCATAAAAACCGGCTTAGTACTATTCCGAAAGGCGGAAATCAACCATTTTTAGTTGCAGGCTTTTCTGGTCATTCCATATGTTTTCATCAATGGTATAAACAATGTCGAGCGGCATGTTTTGCTGCAATAAGGAAAATTTCGAAGCCAGTTTGAATCCAATGCCCGTAAGCGTGGTGTTTTTTTGTTTTACTACAAAACGGACATGTTGATCTTTTACAATTTTAGAAAATCCTGTATCGGCTACTCTTCTGGAAATAAAGACCGGTTTCATGTTATCAGGTCCGAAGGGCTCCATTTGGCTGATGATATTATAAAAGGAGGGGGTTATATCGGAAAAATCAATTTCCGCATCGATGATGATTTCCGGAATTAATAGATCGTCGGTAATTAATCTGTTTACTTCCTTTTCAAATGCATTGGCAAAATCCTGTACTTTTTCAGGCAGGAGGGTCATGCCCGCAGCTGCAAAATGGCCACCATAGCCAAGCAAGTGTTCCCTGCAGGCATGTATGGCTTCATACAAATTGAAACCTGCTACGCTTCTGGCACTGCCGGCAACATAATCTCCACTTTTGGTTAATACGATGGTGGGTCTGTAATAGGTTTCAATTAAGCGGCTGGCAACGATTCCCACCACACCTTTGTGCCAGGTTTCCTTGTAAACAACGGTTGTTTTTTTATTGATCAAAGACGGGTTCTGCTGAATCATGGCCAGTGCTTCTTCTGTAATACTGCTGTCTGCTTCTCTTCTGTCGGTATTATCATTGTGAAGCATTTCAGCAAAAGCACATGCTTTTTCTTCTTCCTGTTCAATAAAGAGTTGGACAGCTTTTTTTGCATCATCCATTCTGCCGGCGGCATTGATTCTGGGGGCAATAACAAATACCAGGTTGTTGAGGTACATATGTTGTTTTGCCCCGGCAAGTTTCATGATCGCTTTGATTCCTGCACAGGGGTTTTGGTTTACTTTTTGTAAACCAAAATAGGCCAATGCCCTGTTCTCTCCTGTTATGGGAACGATATCGGCCGCAATGGCGATTGCAAGCAGATCGAGGTATTGTAAATAGCTGTCGGCCGAAAGTTTAAGTTCTTCCGCAAGTGCTGTCATTAATTTAAAACCAACCCCGCAACCACATAATTCTTTGTAAGGGTAATCACAGTCTTTTTGTTTGGCATTCAGGATGGCAGCAGCCGGTGGAAGGATTTCATCGGGCAGGTGGTGGTCACAAACGATAAAATCTATGTCAATTGAACGGGCATAGCCGATTAATTCAACAGACTTGATACCGCAATCCAGCGAGATAATGAGGCCAAAACCATTTTCTTTGGCGAAATCAATGCCAATGCGGGAAACCCCATAACCTTCCCGGTAACGGTGAGGAATATAAAAATCTACATGCGGATAAATTGCCCGGATAAACTGAAAAAAGCTTGCTACTGCTGTTGTTCCGTCAACATCATAATCGCCATATACCAGTATTTTTTCATGGGAAGCAAAAGCCTGTAAAATCCTGGTAACGGCTTTCCGCATGTCTTTCATTAACCAGGGGCTATGCAGGTGCGTAAGCTGGGGCCGAAAAAAATGCCTGGATTTTTCAAAATCATCGATCAGCCTTTGCGATAAAATACGGCAGATAACCGGATGAATTTTGAGGGATTGCTGAAGCTGAAACGAGGTATCCTCTTTAACAGGTAATATGTTCCATCTTTTTTCCATCAGTATGCCCTGTCTGTAGTATATCTGACCAGTTCTTCCAAAGCCTGTCTTACATCCGAGTCAGGAAATTGGTGCAGGATGGAAAGTGCTTCATCCCGGTAAGCAAACATTTTTTCTGTGGCATAACGTATGCCTCCCTCGTTCACAACATGATCGATGACAAATTTGACTTTGTCTTTCTGGGTGTTCTCGTTTTTAACGATGTAAATAATTTTTTTCCTGATTTCTGCAGAGCAGTTGTTGAGGGTATAAATAAGCGGAAGCGTTAATTTTTTCTCTTTAATATCATTGCCGGTTGGCTTTCCAATATTGGCTGAGCCATAATCAAACAAATCATCCTTAATCTGAAAAGCCATGCCAACTTTTTCTCCAAAATTCTTCAACTTGTCAACTTCTTCCTGGTTGGCAAATGTGGTGCAGGCACCGGATGCACAGGCAGAAGCCAGAAGGGAGGCAGTTTTTCCTTTGATGATATCAAAATATACTTCTTCGCTTAAATTGAGTTTTCTTGATTTTTCAAATTGTAGTAATTCACCTTCGCTCATTACTTTGACTGCTTCTGCAAGAATTTCGAGAATTTGGTATTCTTTGTTATTCAAAGCCAGTAAGAGGGCTTTCATGAGCAGGTAATCGCCTACCAATACGGCTATTTTATTTTTCCATAAGGCATTGATTGAAAAGAATCCCCTACGTTCAGCAGAATCATCTACTACATCGTCATGAACAAGCGAGGCAGTATGCAATAATTCGACCAGTGAGGCAGCGCGATAGGAGCTTTCTTTTAATTCTCCGCCCAGTTTGGCACAAAGCAGCACAAACATGGGTCTTAACTGTTTTCCCTTTCTTTTTACAATATACCGCATGATCCTGTCAAGCAGCGATACCCTGCTTTTCACAGATTCCCTGAAATGGGCTTCAAATGCCTCTAATTCTTCGGAAATGACCTTTTTTGCTAGATTCATGGATAAAATATTCTGCAATATAGGCCTGATATGTACAATAACTAAACAGAAAGCAGCGTTAATTGATTTGCACCGGTCTTTTCGGGGTATAAATACCTAATAAATCGGGTTAATTTTTTTCATATTTGACACATAATGCTTAATATTGCTATGTTTTTCAAATCGGAACTAATTTTTTACTAATAAATATCTCTTATGGCAAGCAAAAAGAACATGTTATTTGTGGCACTGATCGTACTGATACAGTCGGTTGGTTTAGCCCAGACTGATTGGGGTTGGGATTGGAAAGACACTTCAAAAGTGGCTGTTAAAAATATGCCCCAGCACAATGAGTTTTTAAACAACCAATATCCTTACCCTGCACGTCCGCGTGACCAGTGGGAATTAGGTTTGGGAGTAGGCTACGCAGCAGTAGTTGGTGATGTTAAATCCAAAGGAGGATTTGGCGGAACTGTTTCATTAAGAAAATCGCTGAACAATGTATTCTCTGTTAGAGGAAGTCTTACCGGCCTTTGGCCCGTTGGATCACCCAATGCCTATGGTTTGGCCACAGGACAGGTTGATTACAAAAACCGTACTTTCCAGTTAAGCACAGATGTATTGGCTTCATTGAATGCAAATAGCCGGTATCGCGGCAACCCAAAAACAAATGTTTATTTGTTGGGCGGTTACAGTTTGAATGCAGCCCTGGTTATGTATAAAAACCCAGGAGGTGCACAATCCGGCGGGTATAGCTATTTCTACGGTTTGAACAACCCAAATAGCCAGAACGGAACCATTTCAACCATGGGTGGTGCAACAGTAAATGGCAGACAAGCCTATACTTTATTCCATGGAATGGATCTGGGTGGTGGAATTGCGTTTAAAGTAAGTAAGCAGGTAAATATTGCTCTTGAGCAAAAATTCACTTTTACATTTACCGGATATGATTTCCTGGATGCGTATAAGAGTGGAAACAATGATGACTACTATAGCTTCACCAGTTTCCGTGTAAACATTAACCTGGGTGGCGGCAAAGGCAAACGCACTGAACCACTTTGGTGGCAGAATGGTAACAACTACGTTTATAACGAGTTGAATGTACCTAAGCACATGAAATTGCCCAAAGTTGTTTTACCTGATGGCGATGGCGATGGCGTAACAGATCAGTTTGATCTGGAACCCAATACCCCTAAAGGTGCTCCTGTAGATTCTCATGGTGTTGCAAAAGATACCGATGGTGATGGTGTTCCTGATTTCAAAGACAAGGAAGTGTTGACTCAGAAGAGCTGTTTCCCTGTTAATAACGACGGAGTAGGAACCTGCCCTGAACCAGCATGCTGCAAAGAGATTAAAGACATGTTAGCTACTGTAAAGCCCGTTGAGAACAACGAGTGTACTGTAGGTAATTTGCCCAGCATTCAATTCAAAGGCAATGCAAAATTGTCTAAGGATGCTGAAACTGCTTTAGCGGGTGTTGCTGCAAAAGCAAAAGCCAATCCTAATTGCAAATTGAAAGTAATCGGATATGGTGCATCAAGCAAAGCTGCTCAGCAGTTAAGCTGGGAGCGTGTGAATGCAGTAATCAAATACCTGGTTGAAAAGCAGGGTATTTCAGAAAGCAGGGTATTGTTTGTATACGCACAGGATGGTGATACAAATACTGTAGATCTTCAGGGAACCAAGGAAGACGGTCCAAATACAGTACCGGCTCCGCATCCAAACCTGAGAAGCAAAAACTAATATTCCCGTTTCATCGGAATAAAATAATAAAAAACGCCTCACAATTAATTGTGAGGCGTTTTTTATTGCAAAACTGTGAATGACTTATTGGTTTAATAAATTAAAATGCAATTCACCAAAATTCTGTAGAGAGGAAAGCTTTAAATCAGCAGCCCCCCATTTTTCTTCCTTTGCCTGTGAATGATGGGGTACAACTACACATTGCATCCTTGCCGATTTTGCAGCGATAAGGCCATTGAATGAATCTTCAAAACAAAGGCATTCCATAGGCCTGCTGGCAAGCATTTCAGCACAATTG
>JBDKLG010000159.1:0-14235 GCA_039795695.1 Bacteroidota bacterium | reverse complement strand
ATAATTATTGCAGCATTTCATTTGGCCCCATCTAAAAAAAATGAACTGGTTGATTTTTGTCTGGACCACAATATAAAGGCATTAAATGTTCCTCCCATTGATACCTGGATTAATGGCCAATTCTCAGCACGGCAATTGCAATCAATTAAAATTGAGAACTTACTGGAGAGAGAACCAATCAAAATAAATAATGATGAAATTGCTGCTCAAATAAAAAATGCGAGAATCTTGGTTACCGGAGCTGCCGGATCAATCGGAAGCGAGATTGTTAGACAATTGCTAAAGTATCATCCGCAAACAATTATTCTTTGTGATCAGGCAGAAACCCCCTTACACCAGTTAGAGCTGGAATTAAACGACATAAAAACCGATACTACCTGTGTTTCATTTTTGGGAGATATTCGAAATGAAGATAGGATGAATGAATTGTTTTCGACCTTTGAACCTCATTATGTTTATCATGCAGCTGCTTATAAACATGTTCCAATGATGGAATTATGTCCCACTGAAGCAATCCTAACAAATGTAATGGGTACAAAAATAATTGCTGATTTGTCCGTCAAATACAATGCTCGAAGATTTGTAATGGTGTCAACAGATAAAGCGGTAAATCCTACGAATGTAATGGGAGCATCCAAACGTTTGGCGGAAGCATATGTACAATCACTTCACCACTTTGTACATCATGAAATAAACCATAGCGACAATAAGCAACCAAATAAAGCAATTAAATTTATAACCACAAGATTTGGAAATGTTTTAGGTTCGAATGGGTCTGTGATTAATAGATTTAAAGAACAGATTGAAAAAGGAGGTCCGGTTACAGTAACTCATCCAAACATTACCCGTTTTTTCATGACAATCCCTGAAGCATGTCAACTGGTTTTGGAGGCAGGTTCTATGGGGAAGGGTGGAGAGATTTTTGTTTTCGACATGGGTAAACCAGTTGCAATTATCGAATTGGCCAAAAAAATGATTCGTCTATATGGCTTGCTACCGGGAATTGATATTGATATTAAATATACCGGATTAAGACCCGGAGAAAAATTGTATGAAGAGTTGCTTACAGACTCGGAAAATACACTGCCTACCTATCACGAAAAAATAATGATTGCCAAAGTTAGACAGGCTAATCTTCCTGGAATTCAGCACCAGTTTGAAGACTTAATTTACTTAGCCAAACAGCGGCAAGGATCTATGGAATTGGTTGCCAAAATGAAAGAATTGGTGCCTGAATTTGTTAGCAACAATTCAATTTTTGAAAGTTTAGATAAGGACGGAGTTAATGTTGTCTCTATCAACAGGGCTGTTTCCTAGATATTACAGGATATAGAATGAATATAATTATCAATGGCTTACCCAATAAGGGTAAGCTATCTTTTTTGATAAACCATTTGAGATAAAAATCAGGTTTTTTAAACTAGCACCCCCTCGTCTTTTTACAATTGCGATTCTTTGTATTCTTGTTTTAATAAAGCTTGAAAATTGCTCATAACAATCAGTCTATCTGCATGAAACACTGCACTTTTCTTTTTTTTGTGCTTGGATTCATGTTGGAATTTCCCGGCATTTCTAATGCACAGTTTTTTGCTGCGGGTAATTTCATGGAAGATGCTGCCAGAAGCTTACAGCTGCAAGGCAAACTCGATTCGACCATTTCATTTGCAGTGAGGCCATTGGCTACCGGAGCAGGATCCATTTCTATTCAATCTATTTATGCCGGTATCGATCATCAGGATGAAGCCAAAAACTGGTCTGCCCCTTTTTATTTTGCTAAAAAAAAGGGAAAGCTGGGACTTCTTCCTGTTAGCATTATACAGCAATACAATAGCCACCATCCCTATGGCTGGAACGATGGGGCCATGATAGCAGCCAAAGGATACCAATCATTGATTAGTGCCGGTTTTTATGCTTCTTTCGGGCCCCTGGATATTCAACTGCAACCGGAATATGTTTTTGCAGCTAATCCAGCGTATGAGCACAATACCAGTTATGGGAATAAACCATCGGGTAGCTATGCTAAATTATTTACCGGACAATCAGCCATTAGCTTATCTGCCGGTGCAGTTTCCCTGGGCTATGGGTCACAAAATCTTTGGTGGGGACCCGGTATACGCAGTTCCCTTTTAATGAGCAACAATGCGCCCGGGTTTGAACATTTTTTCTTTAAGACAAGAAAACCACTGCATACTTTTATCGGAAGTTTTGAATGGCAGTTAGTTGGCGGTCAACTTGAGTCAGATGATAGACTGGCTTACGAAAACAATCACCTGCTGCCAAATAACTTTGCAAGTAAGTCGAGGTATCTAAGCGGATTGGTATTGAGCTATCAGCCCAAATGGGTGCCGGGCCTTTTTGCAGGATTTACAAGAGCTGTGCAAACCTATACTGCATACAATAACAGTGCTGATCTTAATTTTTTCGAAAAATACCTACCCGTACTAGCACTGGCTGTGCAAAAGAAGAATAATATGTTCGATGATACGCTTAACCGAGACCAGCTCGCTTCTTTCTTTTTGAGATGGTTGCTTCCCAAGGCAAATACTGAATTTTATGTCGAGTATGGATTTAATGATTACGGATATAATGCCAGGGATTATCTGATGTCGCCTAGCCATTCAGCTGCCTATATTGCCGGGTTTAGGAAAACTATCCCTCTTCGAAAAGCGGAAAGGATTGACCTTAATATGGAAATAACACAGATGAGCCAAACCCCCGATTGGATGGTTCGTGATGCAGGAAATTGGTATGTGCACGGACAGATAGTTGAAGGGTATACCAATCAAAATCAGCTATTAGGCGCAGGCGCAGGGTTTGGCGCAAACCTGCAAAGCATGATGGCTACTTGGGTCAAAGGCTGGAAACAGCTGGGTTTATTGATTGAAAGGGTTGACCGTGATCCGCAAACGCATACCAATAAATGGATTGATTTAGGGGTAGGCATATTGCCTCAATGGAAATACAGGCATTTGTTATTTTCCGGAAAATTCGAGTTGATTAGCTCAAAAAACTATCTGTGGGAGGCAAATTTGAACAGGTTGAATTTTCACAGCCGGGTTGGGATAACTTATTTATTTTAATAACAGCTGCATCTGTGCTGCGCTGTGTTACCTGTGGCTAAAAGGGCAATTGATGTTGCATATTTTTGATTGCTTAAATCTTGCCACAGATTGCACTGAAAATCACCGATTAAACATTTTTAATTTTATGAACAAAGCAGGGTTAATATTTATTTTTTGCATGATTACCTGCTATAGTATTGCCCAAACAATCTCCAACGACCGCCTGAAAGAAATATTTCGGAACCAGCAATTGATAGGAACTTATCGGACAGGACATTCATTAAGCATAAATGCTAACCAGATTGACCTGGCAGAATTAGATTCTGCACTGGAATCAAATCTAACTCCCATCATTAAGAACAGTGTTTTCAAAGGGCAATTTTTACCCGCAAGCCTGAGTCAACAATATAATGCACAATTACCCTATGAATGGAACCAAAGTTCTATGATACCGGCCAAAGGATATCAGGTATTGGCCAGGGTGGGTGTGCATGCCGCAATAGGAAAACACATCAGTATACAGCTTGCTCCTGAATTTGTATACGCAGCGAATAATGACTTTGAAGGATTTTCAGGCCAGTTAAATGACCGGGCATGGGCTGATCGCTACCGCTTCTGGAATACCAGTGATATTCCGGAACGTTTTGGGAACGATGCTTATACCAGGGTATTTGCAGGACAATCCTATATACGTTACAATACCCGCGCTGTTTCATTTGGAATTTCAACAGAGAGTATGTGGTGGGGGCCGGGATATCGAAATTCACTCATCATGAGTACCAATGCACCGGGCTTTTTGCACGCGACCATCAATACAATTAAACCCATTCATACAGGCATCGGTAGTTTTGAGGGCCAGATAATTGGCGGGCAATTACAATCATCCGGCTTTCTGCCGCCGCGTATTTACAGTATTTACAATGCAGCTTTTGTTTATCAACCCAAATTGGAGAAAGACCGTTATGTAGCCGGTATGGTGCTTACCTGGAACCCTAAATGGACGCCGGGTCTTTATCTGGGTATATCAAAAGCTTCTTATCTCTATACTTCAGATATTGCTAACCCTTTGGATGTATTACCTCTTCAGGGCTTTTTTGGACGTGCCCGTACAAAAACAGAAAAAAATGGTACGAAAGCTTCCCTGGGTTCTTTGTTTATCCGCTATGTAATGCCGGCTGAAAAGGCAGAACTGTATATGGAATATGGCCGTAAAGATATTTCATTAATGCCCTGGAACATACTGCAATCCGATGCCTACCGTAGAGCTTATGTAGCAGGGTTTCGTAAATTATTCCATACAAAAGGAAATGCCCATATTCAGCTGGTAGCCGAACTAACACAAATGCAGGCCCCAACAGCAGAGTTGATTCGTGAACCCGACAGCTGGTATACACATAGCTATGTTCGCCAGGGATATACTCACTTGGGTAAAACGATTGGGGCAGGGATTGGACCTGGTAGTAATAGCCAAACCCTGGAACTTGCCTGGATAAAGGGATTGAAAAAAATTGGCCTGCAGTTTGAACGTGTTCGGTATAACAGCGATTACTATTACTATGCGTTTGAATACATAACAGATTTCAGAAGGCATTGGGTAGATATTTCCACTACATTCAAAGCAGATTGGAATTTTAAAAACCTCTTACTCTCTGCACAAATTGGTATTGTGCGGTCTTATAATTACCAGTGGTTGGTTGTTCAGGTAAACCCGACCGATTTTTTTGCGCCTGGCAATGAATTTTTAAATATTAGCTCAGGGTTACATTTGACTTACCGATTTTAACCCAACTTGTTGAATCAAAATTGGTAGGCAACAAACGATTTGTTCAAACCACCAATTTTTTCTTTGTAAATAGCGCCATTCGGGAAAAGCTGTTTCATTTCTTTTAGCGTTAATAACCTTACTTCTTTTACCTGTTCCCCTGCAATTTTTTTGTCGGGGATTTTTTTTATATGACCAAGAGAGCAATGCTGGGTTAGCAAAACCTTTATGGAGAAGGGCAGGAACTGAAATAAGGGAAAAACCCAGTGAGGCTCTATCGGAAACCAATAATTGGGCGTTTGAATAAAATACCTTTTACCCACCCTTCGTACTTCAGATGCCATCTTTTTTTGGCTTTCGAAATCATACAAGTGTTCGATAACAGAATTAGAGAATACAATATCAAATGACTGATTGGCAAATGCTGTGAGCGATGTTGCATCGCCTACAACACTGGTAATTCCCTGAACTGAAACAGGTTGACTGGTAAGATTTAACAAAGTGATGGAGATGCCATCTTCAAAAAAATTCATGGATTCCCAAAAACCGGGCGTTCCTCCTATATCAAGTATTTTTAATGGCCGGGGAATATCATTTAGCAAGGATAAAAAAAAGGAAAACCGTTTCCTTCTCATTTTTGATGACAAAGAGTCCTTATTTTGGTTATTTGCTAAACTGTGTAATAAATTCATGAGATGGAAATCATTAACTTCTTTTCCGGCTGCCCCATAAGGATAGCATCAGAACACAATAAATGACTATACCTGAAATAGACCCAACAAGTAATGCGACAGCCAGTTTTACTCGATTGGTTTTTAAGGGTAATTCAGGAGTGTCTACAATTTGGAGTGTAGGTGTTTCCTGGATTTGAGCGGTCTTATTCATTTCCAGGTTCTTAATAATCTCTGTATAGATGGTACTTTGTACAAATTTGTCTCTTGCCGAAATTTCAGCCGACACTTCCGGTGCTGCATAAACAGGATTGGCATCCAGTAATAATCGGTTGGCATCTGCCGATGCATAAGTTTTTTTATTCAATGCCCGCTCCAGGCTATCTGCCTTTGCCTGTAATCTTTGGATATTTTTGGTAAGCCTGCTGGTTTTGGTTTCTACATAAAATCCCGTTGCCGTTTTTAATAAACGTTCACAAAATAATTTGCTTAATGTTTCATGGCGAATGGTGGTTTGCAATTCAATGAAACTTAACTTCCTGTCTATTTTCATTACCGACAATTCTTTCTCCTGTATTCTTTCCTCAATTAACTGCAGCAAGCTGTCCTCCATCCGGCCTAATGGATTTTGAGTTGCCGGGAAATCAATCTTCCTGTTTATTTTCGAATCGTTTTTCCATTCCTCCTTCCATCCATAAGTTTCTGCATAGATATCTGCAAGGGAGCGGTTTGAGGAACTGTCAAATGCTGTGAGTAAGGCTTTTCGAATCATACTTCGGCTTTGAAGCAAAGCCAGGATATTGTCGCCGGAAAGTACCCCGCTGCCGCCGGTTATATTGCCCAGGTCAAATCCAAATTGCCCGGCCAAGGCCGACATGAGACCGGTGCCGGAGGTTTTGGCATCTTCTACCACGAAAGAAATCCTCGCAGTATAACTAATTGGTTTCCAAAACCAATAACCCAATCCAATCAATGCTCCAACGATAGCTGCAACCATTAATAAGCGCCAATGGCTGAATGCAAACAGAAGGGAATGATAAAATTTCATCATTTCAGCTTTTAAGGAAAATGTATCATCTTCCGGCAAGTCATTTGTCACTGTTTTATGAGCAGCATTTTGCATGATATTGGTTTACTATTTTAGCAGAGCAATCATACTAACAATTCCTGTAAGTATTCCGGTTAATGCCGAAAGCTCAACAATCGATAATCCTTTTCTCTCTCCCGGTGTTTTTTCCGGAACAATGATTTTACTGCCGGGATGCACTTTGGGGTAGTTCTTGAAAAATAAAAAATGGTGTATGGTCCTGGTAACACCATTGCTATACTGGACATAGGCTTTTTTCCGGTTTCCTTTATCGGTAATACCTCCTGATTCAGAAATATAGGAAAGAAAGCGATTTGATTTGAACCTAAGGATTTGGGGATTATATACTTCTCCCTTCACTTCTACAAAGGGTTCATTGCGTGGAATAAAGATACTGTCGCCGGGAAGCAGTAAAAACCGGTATTGTTGCTTGCCTTCTTCGGAAAGAATGGTACTTGCCACCCGAAGATTATTTCGATATACCTGGGCATTGCTTAAAGATGCATAAGGGGTAGGACCACCAGCTCTTGCAATCAATTCCTGTATGCTTTCATCCCTTCTTTCTAATGCATAATCTCCGGTATAAAGCACTTCACCACGAAGCCTTACACCTCCCAGGTTTCGGTAGTTTAACAAACGCGGCACAAAAATATAATCCATTGGCTCAAGCACTGTTTTTAAAGCCGGATTTTGCAGGCTTGAGTCTACATTCACTGTAAATAAATCAACAAGTTTATTACTTAGGGTATCGGCCTTATTGCGGTCCAGTCTGGAAATTTCTACTTTATGTGTTGCTGCTTCATTGGTAAATCCACCGGCAAGCATGATGGCATCTTCTAATGACAATCCTTTGCGGAATTGGAAAACGCCCGGCTCCCGTACATTTCCGCCAACACGGATGGTGGGAATATCCTGTAAGCTATCCTTTGCTATGATATAGATAGAATCTTCTTTAACCAATACAATATCCTGTTCAGCGCCGGTAGTTATTTTTTTTACGTCAAAAGCCAGGAACTGCTTTTCAGCACCCTCGATTTTTGTTCTTTTGATATATCCCCTGTTTACAAAAGCATCTTCTCTAAGCCCATCGGCTTTTTTTATTAATTGTGACAGGGTAAGTCCATTGGTTAATTCATAATTACCCGGTCTTTGTACGGCACCGGTTAGTATGACACGGTTTTCAAACCTGGAAAGGATGGATTCTATATTTACAGAGTCGGCATTGTGTGGTATGATATAGTTATAATCAGCAGTACCAATATCCCTGATTTTCTTTTCCCGGTCGCCCATCTGTACAATCTTCAGCGATGCCTTGTAAGCATTGTCACCAAAACCACCGCTATAACGGATAAGGTCGGCAATGGTTTCTTTTTCCAATAATTCATAAATGGATGGCCGCTTTACGGCACCCGTTAGCGCTACCCTTTTTGTATATACCGGGAACCGTATCACATCCTGGTTCTCCATTTTAAGGTCTTTGTGTAAGATCCCTTTTTGAAGGAACTCATAAAAATCTACTGTATCAATTACTTTGTTGTTGCGGATTAACTCAATCTTTCTTAGAGAGCCGTTTTCAGAGGGGCCGCCGGATAGATAAAGCACATTAAAAAAATCGGCAAGGGCAGAAACTGTATATTTTCCGGGCAGTTCTGCTTCGCCAATAATGGATATGTTGATGCTTTTTACATTATCGACTGTAAGAAATAAGGATGTTTTTCCGGTAGATAAAGCCGGATAAGCTGTCTTCATTTTAGAGCGTAATTTCTGAATGGCCTGATCTATCGTTAAGCCGCTGAGGTTTACGATACCTATATAAGGCATTTGAAAATTGCCATCCCTGCTTATTTTATCTGAAATGCTTGCTTCATTAACGCCGGTCACAGTAACAGTAATTGCATCACCGGGCCCGAGGATATATGTTTTAGGCGGGCTTGTGCTAAAATTGGGCTCAAAACTGATATTGGGGGCACTAAAAAAATCGAAACCGTAATAGGGAGAAATTTTTCTAATCTTAGGGATGGCAACAATCCAGCTACTGTCTGCCAAAAAAGAAGCAGTGTCTTTGATATTTATTTTTTGAATGCCTGTTTTTGATTTGGATTGTCCCTGAAGCTGCACCAGTCTTTGTTTAAAACCTGTTACATCCGATGCACTCAAGCCCCTGCTTACCAACTGTTTCATAACATCGGATTCGGACATTCCTGCTTTTTGGGTTTGCTGCCATAATTGCATAATTTGCTGATCAGACATCTGACCAACCCTGCCGGTAGGGCTGGATGATTGTGCTTGTATGCCGGGGCAGTACCCAATGGCCATCAAACATAAAAAAATACACAAAAATGCAGCGGACTGCTTATGGAAAACACTTTTCATCATATTCAGAAATTATGCAAATATCGTGATTTAATTGCTTCCTAAGTCAATAAAAATCAATTGATTATCAATAACTTATTAATTTCTTTCTTTGTATCTGTTCACTCCATAAATAAAAAGTTCCTCTCAAAGGACTGCCGCAAAATAAAAGTTTACTGTAGTGCACCCTGAAAAACAAGGACAAGCCACAAACTCCAGACAACAAACCGCTAAAGTCCGTAACGGATACCCAAAGAGAAACTATTGTCTTGTTTGCTGGTGCTGTTCACAATATCATTGATATGTGCCGATTGGTAATACCCGGTAAAACTGAGTTTATTCAGCCATTCATAGGAACACTGAAAATGCCATTCCTGCTGTTTGGTAAGAAGGCCAAACAGAAAAGGGGGTTGTGGCTCCTGAAAATATTGCTGATCAATGGTACCGTTGGACCCCTTCCGCAAAACCTGGTACCTGAGCATACATTTTAATTTAGGAATGGGGGTGTATTTGACACTGGCGATCCACCGGTCGGCATTATTTCCCATCCAGTCACCCATCACATAATTGCTATTGGTATAGTCCTGGGCAGGCAGGAGGTTGCGGTACACAAACGGGTTTATCCTTGTGTATTCCAATCCGATTGTTAAATAGGGTATCCCTATATCTGTTACTGAAGCCCCTAAGGTATAACCCAGCTGGTTACGGCTTTTAGACGGGTCAAACATAGTAGCCACCCTTATTTCATCTATAAAAATTGCTCCATACAAATGCGTTTTTGGAAGATTATTTCGAGAACTTACCTGCAGAAATAACTGGCCATTGGAACCGGCATTGATATTGCCATTGTTGACAAGGTTATCGTAGGCTTTGAAGAAAAGTACAGGAATAAGATAGCCTATCTCAAGTCTGTCGCTATATACCATCGATTCTCCAACAGTAATATCCAGTCCTTTATGAACCCTGAATCTGAGACTATGTTGCGCCATGAATTTTTGGATATAAAAATTGCGCTGCCCCCCAAATGCACCGGTTCCGGTTAAATAAGTTCTGGATGAGTCTAAAATATTGGAGTTAAGCCAGGCATGGGTATAATTAAAATGTAGCCAGTTGAAGGGTTGATAATCAAATCTAAGATAGGGGTAAGTAGGTGATTTGGAAGACAAAATAATGCGCCCATTTTCTCCGTAGCCATTCAATAACTGGTCCTGGCCAATGCTCAGTAAGCCCTTGTTCCATGCATAGCTGACCCCTCCTCTCAATTCGCTGTAATTCCGGCTTTTGCCATTTGCTGCAATACTTCCCACAACGCCTGTAGTAGGGGTGAGTTGTTTTGATGTATCAAGACCGGTACCTGTTTCGGTTACATCATTAAAGGAGAAATAATAGCCCCAATGTTTTCCGGCATAGCCATACAAATTGAAGCCTGAACTGGTTTGCCGGATATCTCTTCCCGAACCTTGAATAGTAGCTGCGGTGAGAACAGGGTCTATCCGTAAAAGCCAGTTTTTTTCTTTAAACCCCATTGCACGCCACCGGTTATCGGTATCCTTACGGAAAAATTTTGCTGAAACAAGGGTATCAGCATTTCTCATCGTATGGGCATCATTGTATTCCTGCCGAAAGAAATCAAGTTCCCTTCTTTCTTTCATGCTTAATAAATGGGATATTAGTTTAAGAGAATCAAGGCAGGATTCAAGATAAATACGGCTTACCGGCCTTATTTGGTCATCAAATACGATTAAACCCTTTTGGGCCATTCTGGCTAAATAAGGGTAGATTTCGGCTTGTTGATTTTCCCATACAACCTGACTTTCAGCCTTGCCTGAAAAGAAAACAATTGAAAAGCTGCAGAACAATATACCTATATAAGGTCTTTTAATGTATTTAAAAATACTTTGCATTGATACAATTTAATAAGCGTTCTGGTCGCCCCTGAAAATATTGATGACAGTTTGCAGAATAATTTGACAATCCAACCAGAATGTCCAACGGTGAATATAGTAAAGATCAAAGTTAATACGTTCCTGCATGGCACCGGCCACCCTTGTTTCTCCGCGACTACCATTTACCTGCGCCCAGCCACTGATACCGGGTTTAATCACATGCCGGAGCATATAATTATCGACGGTATGCATCGCATGCAAATTCAAAGGGGTGGGATGGGGCCTGGGACCCACTACCGACATATTTCCCAATAAAACATTCCAAAACTGTGGTAATTCATCGAGGTTTGATTTTCTGAGAATAGCACCGAAGCGGGTGATACGGGGATCGTTTTTTGTGGCCTGAATGTAGTTTCCATGAGGATCAGTGTCCTCACTTTCTGTACTCATTGTTCTGAATTTGTAACAGATTATTTTTTCATTATTCAATCCCCATCTTTCCTGCTTAAAAATAGCGGGTCCGCGAGAAGTTATTTTTACAATGAGCGCGAGCAATGGCAGAAGCCAACTCCCGATAAACAGGAAAAAAAACAAGGAGAAAAAGATATCGAATAAGCGTTTTACTATTTTGTTTTCTATCTTATCCAGTGGTAATGAGCGGATATTGATAACAGATAACTGGCCAATATTGTTAACCTGGATGGGGGATAATGCAAATTGCTGCAGGTTAGGAACAATGCGGGCTTTGATTGAATGGTAGTCACATATTTCTATACAGCGTTGGATCTCTTTGTTTTGTGTATTTGGCAATGCAATCACAACTTCATCTATCTGCTTGGTTTCAAGAAGTGTGCCCAGTTGTTCGAGTTTGCCACGGTAGGCGCAACCATTCATTTCCCTGATATGATCGTCGATAAAACCGATACATTTATAACCGTAATAATAATATTTGTTGATGGTTTCATAGAAGTCCAGCGCACTATTTGTTGCCCCTACAAGCAGGAGGTTATCCAGCAATTTTCCCTGAAAAATAGCGGAGTGCAGGTTTTTACGGATGATATATTTGGTAACCGTGAGTAAGAAAAACAGTAACACGATAAACACAAATATTACCGGTGTGCTTATTTCAAAATAAGCTTGCAGAAAAAAGCTTACAGAGCTTAATACAATTGTATAAAGGATCAGGGCATAAACAATGAAAACAATTTCCTCAGAATATTTATTCGAGCGCCGGTCGGCATACAACTTGGAAAACCAGGCAGAAATATACCAGGTTGCCAGTGCCGCAAGGGAGAATACATAGCTCGACAAATCAAGCGAAAAAATACTTTTCCGGGTAATGATACCTGTAGCTGCCATAAACGATATTACTATGATCGGGGCATCAATAAGGTACCGAATAATGGTATAACGATTGAAATGTTTGGCCATAAACTGAATTCAGCACTGGATATTGGAATTAATAGAAGGCAGGCTTACAATGCCCACCTCCCAATTCTGGATTTCAACTGCTAAAATAGCTGAATATTAAAAAATTATGCCAAATGATTGACTTTTTTAGAAATTTTAAGCATAATAGGGCAATTATAGCTATACGGGCCTTGTTTTATTGTTATTTTTCTGTAATCGCTGCTTAATAACCAGGGGAATAAATCTTGGCGCTTCTACCAAATAACGCCTGAAAAGCCTTCTGGGTTCCTGGCTGAAACGGTATAGCCATTCCAGGCCATTTCGTTGCATAAAAGCAGGTGCTCGTTTAATGGTCCCCAGCGATACTTCGAAAGCCCCACCCACACCAATGGCAATATGGGTATTCAGGTTGTGAAAATTGTCAAATATCCAGTAATCCTGTTTGGGGGCGGTTAAGCTTACCCAGAGAATGTCAGGATTTGCCCGGTTTATCAGGCTGCATATTTTACTGTTTTCCGCATCACTGAATTTATCTGCAAAGGGTGGAGAATAAAACCCTTTGATCTGAATGCCGGGATAAACTGCCTCGTATTTATCCTTCAGCGCTTCGGCTATACCTTCTTTGGCGCCCAGAAAAAACATGGAATAATTCCTGCGATAACATTCTTCAATATATAAGGGAAGCAAATCCAAACCAGTCACCCTTCCTTTTAAGTGGTCTTTTAGAAAACCCGCAGCCCATAGCAAGGGTACTCCGTCACATAAAGTAAGATCTGCAGAATTATAGATTTCCCTTAATTTTTTGTTTTCCCTGGCCCAGAGAAGACAGTTAACAGGCGTGATACACACTCTTTTTTTTGTACCCTTGTCAATCCAGGCATTAAAAGTGGAAACGGTTTCTCTAATAGAAATATCACTGATACCGGTACCAATGATATTTACTTTTCGGGCAGTTGCTTCGTTCATAGAAACGGTTTAAGCAAAAATAGTATATCTACACGTAACCCGCTTTTAGTAAATTTTTCTAATTGCTGCGAGGTGGCTTTTTTCGTGGTAATATGTTTCGAATTTTTTTCTCGCTTTCAGCGACATAGTATTCATATCATCGATGGAAAGCTCTTCCAGTTTATTTATTTGCTGGTTTAGTGAGTCGGCATCGCCGCAATTGTATAAAAAGCCATCATCACCATCAACAATCATGCGTTCTGTATTTACCGAGCTACCAACAATTGGTATGGCACCGGCGGCATGGGCTTCAATAATAGTCATGGGCATACCTTCTGTAAGAAAAGAAGCGAAAATAAAACCCCGGCAGTGCTGCAATAAAGTTGAAATCTGGGTTCGACTTTGCTGTCCTATGTACTCAATGTTGTTAGCGGCATGCTCTTTTATATACTGAGCCATGTCACCTTCACCGGCTATAACCAGTTTTTTACCCGAAGCATTGAATGCTTCTATAACATGCCGCACCCCTTTTTCTTCCTGCAGACGCCCTGCATACAAATAAAAATTACTGCGTTTATCATAGTTGCTGTAAAGGCAGTCTGTTAAAAAATTAGGCTTAATAAATACTTTTGAGGGATTAACCCCGATGCCTAACAGCAATTCTTTCATAAATGGATTTAATACGATAAACCTGTCGACCTTATTTACCCATGTACCTGTTTTTCGATGGAGATTGGTTGAGCTCGCAAGCACACGCGAAAAAAAAGAAGAAGATTTAAAGCATTTATGCAGGATGCCGGGCTTAAAACTCTTTTGCGTAACACAATCCATACAAGTGGCCCCGTTTCTGAAGAAAATGGCATTTAAGCAAAAGAGCCGGTAATTGTGCATGGTCATAACTGTTTTCGCACCCGCCAGCTTACCTGCCCAGAACACAGATGGGGAAGCAGTATAAAAAAAATTATGTACATGTATTACCGCTATCTTATTTTTTTTAATAAAACGATAAGTAGAAAAAAAAACGGGGATATTAAAGAAAAAATGAAAACCACCCATGATA
>JBDKLG010000158.1:0-10283 GCA_039795695.1 Bacteroidota bacterium | reverse complement strand
CCGGCCAATTTGCACATCTGTATATTCTGAAAAAGCCGCATATACCTCACATAAGCGGGAGAATAGTTTTTTCTCATCGGCATTTAATTTGTCCCATGGACGTACGAAGTCTCCAGGAGCTGCCTGGTCGGCAGGCATCGGATTAAAGTCTGTTAATTTGGTATCTTTTGGCAAAATACCTTTTGCAATCATCCGGGGCAGTACCCATTTTCTGTAAGCATCATAACCATCATCAAATTTGCCTTTGTATTTGGCTATATAATCTTTTGGTGCCTGGTGAGGGGCATGATTGGCGCCGGGGCAGTACCACATGAACCATGGTTTGGAGGGATTGGCAGATTTCTGGTCACTAATCATTTTGATTGCCTGGTCTGCCAGATCTTTTGAAAGATGGTATCCTTTTTCAGGGCCATAAGGCTGTTCGATACTATGGTTGTCTTCAGTAAGATCAGGATAAAACTGGTTTGTTTCACCACCAATAAAACCATAAAAACGATCATAACCCTGTTGCAATGGCCATTGACTTCTATTCGCACCTGCCGATAAGTCGGTTTCGGGAACATTGTGATCTTTTCCCAGCCAGAAAGTGCTCCAGCCATTGTCATTCAGTATCTGCGCCATAGTTGCTGTTTGGGCAGGCAGCTGGCAACTGTATCCGGGAAAACCATTGGCTCCTTCTGTAATTGCCCCCATACCATTGAGGTTATGGTTGCGACCGGTATTAATACAGGAACGGGTAGGTGAACAAAGGGCAACGGTATGCCACTGTGTATAGGTTAAACCATCTGCCGCCAGCGCATCCAATGTTGGCATATTGATTCTTCCGCCATAAGACGACCATGCGCCCAAGCCTGTATCATCATAAAGCACAATCAGCACATTGGGGGATCCTTCGGGTGCTTTTTTCCGAATATACGGAGACCAGTCAGCTTTTGAGTCACGAACATCGAGTTTCACATCACCCTTGAATACTGACCCTGCATCATTTGAAGAATCTGTTTTTTGTTGTTGGCTACAGCTTATAGCCATCAACCCAAAACACGCAAATACAATTGTTTTTTTCATAATGAGTGATTTTTTTATGATAAGAAGTTAGTGCTAAGGATTCGGTTGAAAAGGAAATTATTATTACTGCACAGCATCTCATACGCAGCCCAGTCACCCAGATTTAGATAGTTAGTTGAGGGAAGGCCAGTTTTCACTGCCCTGCTCAGCAGTACCTATACCCGGAAAAAGAAAATTGCAAAAGGGATTTTAAACAATAATAATTCGGATACTACAAAAATAAACCAGTAGTTATCTCCTTTATGACTTGCGAAGTAAGTTAAACAAAAAAATACTATTTAAAAACATATTTTGTTTAATTCAAACTTTTCGTAAACCAAACCAGGCTATGCGTTTTTAAAATGGGTATTTGGCAATTAACCAGGAACGGTAATCGGTGGGCCCTGAATAAATGATGAAATAGCTACCAGTTCTTAATCCTGTATGCAGCATATTTGCCCTTGGAAAGAAAAATTAAAGCTGCTGATTCGCAGATTGGTTGCAGAAAATCAATGTAATCTGCGGCAAAGGTTTTGAGAACCGCTTAGAAGAAAGTTTCCCATCACTTTAGCGAATCAAAAAAGGCTGTCCCCAACAAATGGAACAGCCTCTTTTGATGTATCTCCAGCAATTTTTGTTTATCAGGAAGCTACCTGCCTGCGAATGATATTCAAAGCAGCTCCGGCTTTGAACCATTCAATCTGTTGCTGGTTATAGGTATGGTTTGCCATAATGGTATCTGTGCTTCCATCTGCATGGGTAAAAACCAGTGATAAAGGTTTACCCGGCGCAAATGAAGTGAGGCCGATGATGTCAATGCTATCATCTTCCTGTATTTTTTCATAGTCGGCTTTATCAGCGAAAGTCAATGCCAGCATGCCCTGTTTTTTCAGGTTGGTTTCATGGATTCGTGCAAATGATTTTACCAATATGGCACGAACGCCCAGGAATCTTGGTTCCATGGCAGCGTGTTCGCGGGAACTTCCTTCGCCATAATTTTCATCGCCAACTACAATGGTTCCAAGCCCTGCGGCTTTGTAAGCACGCTGTGTTGCAGGAACGGCGCCGTATTCACCGGTTAACTGATTTTTTACGTTATCGGTTTTTTCGTTGTAAAAATTTAATGCGCCAATCAGCATATTGTTACTGATATTATCGAGGTGTCCACGGAATTTCAGCCAGGGTCCTGCCATACTGATATGGTCGGTGGTGCATTTTCCTTTTGCCTTGATCAATAATTTCAATCCTTTTAAATCCGTTCCTTCCCACGCTGCAAATGGAGCTAATAATTGTAAACGTTTGCTGTCTGTAGCAACCGCCACAGTAACTTTTGAGCCGTCTGCTGCAGGTGCCTGGTATCCCGGATCATCAACCGCAAAGCCTTTTACCGGTAATTCAAAACCTGTTGGGGCATCCAGTTTTACCTGTTCACCCTTGTCATTGGTTAGTGTATCAGTTAAAGGATTGAAATTTAGATCTCCTGCTATTGCCAGGGCAGTTACCAATTCCGGAGAACCCACAAAAGCAAATGTATTCGGATTGCCATCAGCACGTTTGGCAAAATTTCTGTTGAAACTATGTACGATGGTGTTTTTTTCCTTCTTATCGGCACCTACGCGGTCCCACATACCAATACATGGCCCGCAGGCATTGGCAAACACTTTTGCGCCTATCTTGTTGAATTCTGCAAGAAAGCCGTCTCTTTCAATCGTAAAGCGCACCTGCTCAGAACCGGGTGTAATCGTGAATTCGCTTTTTAGCGTAAGCCCTTTTGCATGAACCTGTTTTGCGAGGCTAACTGCGCGGCTGATGTCTTCATAAGAACTATTGGTACAGCTTCCTATCAGACCTACTTCAATTTTGGTGGGCCAGCCATTGGCAGCAGCAACTTCTTTCA
Organism: Bacteroidota bacterium; assembly: GCA_039795695.1. Taxonomy (GTDB): domain Bacteria; phylum Bacteroidota; class Bacteroidia; order Chitinophagales; family Chitinophagaceae; genus Sediminibacterium. Next base: position 7,342 of record JBDKLG010000158.1, on the reverse strand, counting down.
TTTTGGAAATTGGTGTTGCCAGATCAGGGGTGAAGGGGCCATTCAAGTGTGGCTCCAGTTCGCTTAAATTGATTTCGATAAGCTCATCGAAATATTTTTTAGGATCTGCATATACTTCTGTATCCGCATTCAAATAATCCTTAACACCGTCGGCCATGGCAGCTACTTCTTCGCGGCCGGTTGCTTTTAAATAACGGCTCATGCTATCGTCATAACCAAAAGTAGAAGTGGTTGCGCCAATTTCGGCACCCATATTGCAAATGGTTCCTTTACCGGTACAACTCATGCTGGTGGCACCTTCTCCAAAATATTCCACAATAGCACCAGTTCCGCCTTTTACGGTCAGGATACCTGCCACTTTTAAAATCACGTCCTTGGGTGCAGTCCAGCCATTTAATTTACCGGTCAGTTTTACCCCGATTAGTTTGGGCCATTTAAGTTCCCAGGGCAAACCTGCCATCACATCACAGGCATCGGCACCACCAACGCCAATGGCAATCATACCTAAGCCCCCTGCATTTACCGTATGAGAATCGGTTCCAATCATCATGCCACCGGGAAATGCATAATTTTCCAATACAACCTGGTGAATAATGCCGGCTCCCGGTTTCCAGAAACCAATACCATATTTATTGGAAACAGAAGCCAGAAAATCATACACTTCTTTGCTCTCCGTATTCGCAACCTGCAAATCCTGTTTGGCTTCTATTTTTGCCGTAATCAGGTGGTCGCAATGTACGGTAGAGGGTACGGCCACTTTTGGCCTGCCCGCCTGCATAAACTGCAGCAAAGCCATTTGAGCCGTTGCATCCTGCATGGCTACGCGATCCGGTGCAAAGTCAACATAGCTATTGCCTCTTTCAAAGCCCTGCAAAAGCTGGTCACTGTGCAGGTGGGCAAACAATATTTTTTCACTTAAAGTTAAGGGACGGCCTAATGTTTTGCGTGCTGCATCTACTTTAGCGGGCATTTCGGCGTATACTTTTCTGATCATTTCAATGTCGAAGGCCATAATTATATATTTATTTTTTTTTAAATTTGATCTCCTGTCAACCAAAATCTTACAGGTAGGCCGGGCTAAGTATACCGGATTCTGTAAATAAATCAATGCATCCGGCCCCAATGATTTTGGCTTGAGGGGCGAATTTACGAAAAAACGGGGGGTGTTAAAAAACTGTTTTAAACAATTATATAAATGATTTGTTTAACTTGCAGGCAGGAATTGATATCAGGATTCTAATACCCATCTATGCAAAAAATCAGGGATTTTATGGAGTTGAGTGCTTTTGGCGTTTGCTCCAAAATTGGGGAAAAACTGGGAATAGCTTCCGCTAAAATCCGTATGTGGTTTATTTATATTTCCTTTCTCACATTTGGATCACCGGTAATCATTTATATGGTTCTTGCTTTCTGGATTAATATCAAGAACTATATAATGGCGGGAAAGCGGAATCCGATTCGAAACTGGTAAACCTCCCTATTGACATATTCCGGATATGGTCTCCGGCTTATCTGATGACAATCAGCTCATTCGCCATTCGAAAATTGGTATTAAATCCCTGCTTTTCTCAGTTTCACGAGTTTCTCCAGGAGCGGTTCCAGCAAATCAAGTTTCAGCATATTGGCACCATCACTTTTTGCTACAGCAGGGTTGGGATGGGTTTCTATGAACAATCCGTCTGCACCCGTTGCGATAGCAGCTTTGGCAATGGTTCCGATTAACTGGGGATTTCCTCCGGTTACACCAGATGTTTGGTTGGGTTGTTGCAGAGAGTGGGTACAATCCATAATTACGGGCACATTATTTTCCTGCATCCAGGGGATATTTCTATAGTCTACCACCAGGTCCTGGTAACCAAAAGTATTGCCTCTTTCTGTAAGCATTACTTTATCGTTTCCTGCTTTCTGAATTTTGTCTACTGCAAATTTCATGGAGGGACCGCTTAGGAACTGGCCTTTTTTCACATTCACAATTTTACCGGTTTCTGCTGCAGCAACCAGTAAATCTGTTTGCCGGCACAAAAAAGCGGGTATTTGTAAAATATCAATAAAAGCAGCTGCCATGCCTGCTTCCTCATGTGCATGAATATCCGATGTGGTGGGCAGATGATAAGTATCGCCAACTTTTTTGATGAGCGACAATCCGTTGTCGTCGCCAATTCCGGTAAAAGAACCGGCACTGGTTCTGTTGGCTTTTCGGTAACTGGCTTTGAACACATAGGCAATCTCCAGTTTTTTACAGATGCCTGAAACCTTATCTGCAATTTCCATTACCAGTTCTTCGCTTTCAACTACGCATGGACCGGCAATCAGGAAGAAATTATCGGGATTATAAGCCTGGTTTTTGAATAAATCGTGTAGGTAGGCTGGCAGCATAAAAAGTATTTGTGTAATTGTGAATTTGCGGATATGCGAATTTAGGGAATTTGCATTGCTTGAACGGAAGAGAGATTATGCGATAGGTGCAGGCTCAAATCTCTCCCTTTCTCTTCAGTTTTTATCCCTTTCTTTGCTTTTTAAACCATTCATTATGTCTGCTGCAAAAGAAAAAATACTGGTGATCGGTGCATCGGGTCAAATAGGCGTGGAGCTTACATTGGCATTGAGAAAAAAATATGGTAACAGCCAGGTAGTTGCTTCCGATTTGCGTGAAGAGAATCCTTTGTTAAAAGGAACAGGCCCTTATGTAAGCCTGGATGTGATGAACAAGGAAATGCTGCATGTACAGGTTATCCGCCAGAATATCACACAGATTTATTTATTGGCTGCCATACTTTCTGCCACTGGTGAAAAAAATCCAAATCTTGCCTGGCATTTGAATATGCAGGGATTATTAAATGTGCTGGATATTGCCAGAGAAGAAAAGCTGCACAAGGTTTACTGGCCCAGCAGTATAGCTGTTTTCGGACCCACTTCTCCCAAGAAAAATTGTCCGCAGCAAACCATTATCGAACCTTCAACAGTATATGGCATCAGCAAGTATGCGGGAGAATTCTGGTGTAATTATTACCATAACAGGTATGGTGTTGATGTGAGAAGCATTCGTTATCCGGGCTTGATCAGTTATAAATCAGAACCCGGTGGCGGAACCACCGATTATGCCATTGATATTTTTCATCACGCACTCGATTCGGGCAGTTATAATTGTTTTTTGCAGGAAAATACTTACCTGCCCATGATGTATATGCCTGATGCCATCAGGGCTACTTTAGAACTGATGGAAGCACCGGCAGAAAATATTTCCATCCGAACCTCCTATAATATTTCCGGAATGAGTTTTTCTCCCAAAGAAATTGCTGCTGAAATCAAGAACCATATGCCGGGCTTTGTGATTGGTTACCAGCCAGATTACCGGCAGGAGATTGCCAATAGCTGGCCCCAAAGCATTGATGACAGTGTGGCCAATAAAGACTGGGGATGGAAGCCTGAATACGATATCAAAAAAATGACGGGCGAAATGCTGGAGAATTTAACAGCAGGTGCCTAATTACCTGCCAGGTCGGCTACTGTTTTGTGTTCAAGAATTTTGAGCATATTGTCTCTTACTTCAATCATTACTTTGTTGAGACCGCATTTTTTTTCATTGCAGTCGGTACATTTCTGATAAAAGTTAAGGCTTACACAGGGCAGTAAAGCAATGGGACCCTCAATCAGCCTCAGTACCTGGGCAAGAGGAATTTTTTTCGGGTCGACATTGAAAAAATAGCCGCCTCCCTTTCCTTTTTTACTTTCCAGTAACCCTGCTTTTTTTAATTCCAACAGAATATTTTCCAGGAACTTAAGGGGTATTTTTTTTTTCTCGGCTATTTCTGCAATCAACACAGGACCTTCTTTTTTACGCTCGGCAATAAAAGTAAGGGCCTTGAATGCATATTGCGTTTTCTTTGAAAGCATAAACAAATATTTACCCTACGAAGTAAGTGATTTATTTACATAGTTGAACATTCCCGGGGATGGGGATACGGACATTCTTGAAGGCAGGCATGCATTGTCTTGTGGCTGCTGCTCCTAAAATTCAGTTGAAACGATAAACCGGTGAAATTCTGGGAAGGGCGGGGCTGCTGGCTATAAGCCAAGTACCTGTTTCATACCGAAAATACCTTTTTTGCCTTTGGTAAATTCGGCCGCCAGTACGGCACCTCCGGCAAACCCGATCCGGTTATGTGCAGTATGTATGATTTCAATCGTATCAACAGCAGAGGCATACCTGATTTTATGTGTACCCGGAGCCGGATCAATCCTTTCCGAAATAATTTCGAGTTCAGCAGGGTTATAGCTCTGTTGATTGACCCAATTTTTTTTGGAAGACTGATTTGCCATAATCTGTTCTGCCAGTGTAATGGCCGTTCCGCTGGGTGCATCTTTTTTTTGCGTGTGATGGATTTCTTCCATTGATACGCCGTATTCAGGGTAACTGCTCATCATTTTTGCGAGGCGGGTATTCAGTTCAAAAAAAAGGTTTACCCCAATGCTGTAATTGCTTGCATAAATTAGTGTGCCCTGCTGTTCCTCACAATAAGCTTTTACCTCTGCCCATTTATCCAACCAGCCGGTTGAGCCACAAACCAGTGGTACGCCATATTCCAGGCATTTCATCACATTGCTGAAAGCGCTGTGGGGGCCGGTAAATTCGATGGCCACATCCGCTTTAGAAAGGTTTTCTTTTGTGAAGTCTGCCGCATTGCTGATGTCAATTGTCAAAACAATTTCATGCCCTTTTGCCAATGCAATGGCTTCAATGGCTTTACCCATTTTCCCATATCCGATTAATGCTATTTTCATTTGAATGCTTGTGGTACAAAGCAAATCTAATTAAAGATATCCTTATCTGGAAATTGCCTGCCTGCGGGAAGTATTTTTCAGGTTCAGTGACAGGCTTAGTCCCGGTGTATGGGTGATGGGATTGAATACCGGATTAATTTCCATGGATAGGTCATTGCTTACATCAAATGATTTGAGGTGTGCAAATACAGTGGCATCGGCCACCTGCAGGCCCCAGGCAATCAGAAACCATAAAATGGAATAGTCACGGTCGCGCCTGAATGAATTTCTGTATGACTGCAGTGAACTGATGCTAAGGTTTACAAGTTGGGGGTCGATGGCGGCCACATCGCTTGAATCGCCATGCACTTCTTTGTACCTGGCTTCATAGGCGAATTTGGTTTTTTTATAATAGCTGTTGTTATAAAAATACAAACTTGCCGGAATTGCCAGTATCCCATATACGATGGGTATTTTCCAATATTCTTTGTTATAAGCCTGCCCCCAGCCAGGCAATATGGCCGACCTTCTGGTGGCAATTCTTGGGTCATGTTTTTTCAGGCTATCCTGTTTTGGCAAAGAAGCCGGGGTTTTGACCTGTTGTATCGTATCATTTTTTGAAGCAAAAGCGGAACCGGATGACGGTTGTTTTTTGTCGCCCTGGGCCAAAATTTTACCTGCCAATCCTGATAATGCAAAAAATAATATGAATAGCCTGTATAATTTCATGAAAACCTTAGCTCACCGTAACATTCATGGCATCGAGTATTTTGTTGAGTTCTTCCAAAGAAAAATACTCGATGGTGATGCTGCCATATCCTTTTTTGTTGTGCATCATTTTTACTTTGGTAGCAAAATGAGACGCTAAATTATCTTCTATTTTTTTGTAAGCAGCCGGCAGGTCAGACTTTACGGAAGATTTAACAGCCCCGTTTTTTTCTGCCTTATACATATTGCGCACCAGCTCTTCTGTTTGGCGTACACTCAAGCCTTTTTGCTGAATCTCTTTGAAAACAAATAACTGTCTGTCGATGGTATCAATATTTACCAATGCCCTGGCATGACCCATGCTCAATGAACCATTGCGTACTGCCAGCTGTATATCAGGGGGTAGTTTTAATAGGCGCAGGTAATTGGTTACGGTGGTTCTTTCCTTGCCCATTCTTTCTGCTACCTGTTCCTGGGTAAAATCCAGTTCTTCCATCATCCGCTTATAACTCAAAGCTATTTCAACAGCATTCAGGTCCTCTCTCTGCAGGTTTTCCAATAAGGCCAGTTCCAGTAATTGCTGGTCGTTGGCCTGTCTTACATATGCCGGAACATCGGTTAATCCCGCCATTTTAGACGCCCTGAAACGGCGTTCACCTGCTATCAGCTGGTACTTGCCACCGGGTAATTTGGTAACGGTAAGCGGTTGTATGATGTCGTGCAGTTTGATAGAAGCTGCCAGTTCATTCAAAGCCTGTTCATCAAAATCTCTGCGTGGCTGTTTGGGATTGATTTGAATATCTGCAATCGGAATGCGGTTGGTATGGGTAACCTGTTCAACAACTTTTGTTTGCAATGATCCTGCAGTTGTTTTCAAATCTGCATCAATATTCTGTAGCAGGGAGCGAAGTCCTTTACCGATGAGCTCTTTATTCTGTTTGGGGGTGGACATGTTTGTTGGAGTTTGGAGTTTGAAGTTTGGAATTGGGAGGCGTATTTACTACCCAGGCCTCTTATTTCTGCCTGCAAACTTATTCTATAATTCTTTCCTGATTCGACATTTTGGTCATGCCGTTGTTTTGTAAAATTTCTTTGGCCAGGTTCAGGTAATTGATGGCGCCCTTGCTTTCTGCATCATACAGTATCACCGGTTTTCCTACGCTGGGTGCTTCACTCAGCTTGGTATTTCTGTGTATGATGGTGTCAAAAACCATATCGTCGAAATGCCTTCTTACTTCACTTACTACCTGGTTGCATAAACGCAAACGTCCATCATACATGGTCATTAGAATACCTTCAATCTGCAATTCAGGATTTAGCCTGCTCTGAACAATTTTGATGGTATTCAATAATTTCCCCAGTCCTTCAAGTGCGAAGAATTCGCACTGAACAGGTACAATGACACTATCTGATGCTACCAGGGAATTTACCGTGATCAGGCCCAGCGAGGGAGAGCAGTCGATGATGATAAAATCGTATTTATCTCTTACTGCATCCAGGATGGCTTTGAGCACATTTTCCCTGTTGGGATAGTTGATCATCTCAATCTCTGCACCAACCAGGTCAATGTGCGAGGGAATGATGTCGAGATTGGGAACATCACTTTTTAAAATCACATCATTTGCCAGTACATTGTTCACCATGCAATCGTAGAGGCTGTTGGTAATATTGTGCAGATCAAACCCAACACCGGTGGTACTATTGGCCTGTGGGTCGGCATCTACCAACAATGTTTTGAATTCAAGTACAGCAAGGCTTGCAGCTACATTGATTGCTGAAGTTGTTTTTCCTACACCTCCTTTTTGATTGGCCACTCCGATAATTCTCGCCATAGTTTCTGGAATCCTTTTCAGGACTTTTATAATGAATGAGT
>JBDKLG010000157.1:0-25082 GCA_039795695.1 Bacteroidota bacterium | reverse complement strand
ATTTGTGCTCATTTTTGCAGCGCTCAGCATAACCAAATCAGCAACACCCCTCGGATCAATTGATGCCATTCCTGTGGCATTCATCGTATTGGGTATTGGCTTATCTCTGGGTGGCCCCACCGGCTATGCCATCAATCCTGCAAGAGACCTCGGACCAAGAATTATGCATGCCTTATTGCCCATCAAAAACAAAGGAGGCAGTAACTGGAGCTATAGCTGGGTACCTGTATTAGGACCGATTGCAGGCGGTATTATTGCTGCATTCGTTTTTCAACAGTTAATGGCTTAACAACATCCAACAATACCATGAAAAAAATACTCTTGTTATTGGTAAGTATTTCCGTAGGCATGCTGTTGGCTCATGCACAGGATGCAACACCCAAAAACGATACTGCTTCCTTATCTGCCAAGGAAGCCAGAAGATTCAAAAAACTCCTGGCCCTGGCTAAATACCCACTGATCAAAGGAGATCCCATGACAGGCGTATTGCCCGTGGATGAAATTGATGCAAAGCCAGATAGCCTGCAACCCTATAAGCTGTTATTTGTGTGGACCTATGGAACAAAGGACACGGTAAAAGCTAAAAAAATCAATTTTGCATTAACCGAAATCGGAAGGATAGTTAACCTGCACCTCGCTTCAGGTATCCCACTCAGGAATATGGATATGGTGGTGGCTGTTCACGGCCTTTCTGTATTCGGACTGGAAAATGATGATGCTTACCAGAAAAGGTTTCATGTAAACAATCCCAACAGGGCCCTGATTAAAGAATTACAGGATGCAGGCGTAAAATTTATTGCCTGTGGCCAGGCGATGGGTTTTCTGGAAATTGAAAAAGCATCACTATTGCCGGGGGTTAAAAAAGCCCTTACAGCCCAAACCATTCTTTCATCCTACCAAATGAAGGGATTTGCACTCTTCGACGTGAACTCGGAAGATTAAAGATGGACGGGACTGACAGTTCAGGGTAAAAACTGGTTCCGAGGCTAAATTTCAGGCTAAAAAACCCCTTTAGGTCAAAAAATCCACCTCTATCCACATTTTCCGATTTTTTTCCAATTAACCTGCCGGATTTTCTCTTTTTTAAGGCACATCTCCTTACCTTTGCCGCCAAGTCGGAAAATGGTTTTTTGACTGCTAATTAAGTACATTTTTAAACCTCAATATATCTCCTGGTATGGCAACAAAAGGTAAGATTAAACAGATCATTGGTGCGGTAGTAGACGTTTATTTCCCCGACGAAAACACTTTGCCGGAAATTTATAACGCATTGGAAATCACCAGAGAAAATGGTGAGAAGCTGGTCTTGGAAGTTCAACAGCATTTGGGTGAAGACAGTGTTCGTACCATTGCCATGGACGGAACAGAAGGGCTGGTTCGCGGAATGGAAGTAATTGATACAGGCAAAGCCATCGCCATGCCGATCGGAGAAGGTATCAATGGCCGTTTGTTCAATGTAACAGGAGATGCAATCGACGGTTTACCCCAGGTAAGCAAAGTAGGCGGACGCCCTATCCACAATAAACCACCATTATTCGAAAACCTGAGCACGGCTTCTGAAATCCTTTTCACAGGTATCAAAGTAATTGACCTGATCGAGCCTTATGCAAAAGGTGGTAAGATCGGTTTGTTTGGTGGTGCAGGTGTAGGTAAAACCGTATTGATCCAGGAATTGATTAATAATATCGCTAAAGGACATGGAGGTCTGTCGGTATTTGCAGGTGTTGGTGAGCGTACCCGTGAAGGAAATGACCTTTTGCGTGAAATGATCGAAGCAGGCATTATGCAATATGGCGATGCTTTCAAACACAGCATGGAAGAAGGTGGATGGGACCTGAGCAAAGTGGATTTGGAAGGATTGAAGGATTCTAAAGCAACATTCGTATTCGGGCAGATGAATGAACCGCCCGGAGCCCGTGCCCGTGTGGCTTTGAGCGGACTAACCATTGCTGAATATTTTCGTGATGGAGACGGTACAGGAAAAGGAAAAGACATTTTGTTTTTCGTAGATAATATCTTCCGCTTTACCCAGGCAGGTTCTGAGGTATCGGCGCTGCTGGGGCGTATGCCTTCTGCGGTAGGTTACCAACCAACACTGGCGACTGAAATGGGATTGATGCAGGAACGTATTACTTCCACCAAAAACGGATCAATCACTTCTGTACAGGCCGTTTATGTACCTGCGGATGATTTGACCGATCCGGCTCCGGCAACAACATTTGCCCACCTGGATGCTACTACGGTATTGAGTCGTAAAATTGCCGACTTAGGAATTTATCCTGCAGTGGATCCATTGGATTCTACTTCAAGGATCCTGACACCCCAGATTGTTGGGGAAGCGCATTATGAATGTGCCAACAGGGTAAAACTGATTTTACAGCGATACAAGGAATTACAGGATATCATTGCCATCCTGGGTATGGATGAATTGAGTGAGGAAGATAAAATGACGGTACAGCGCGCACGTAAAGTACAGCGTTTCCTTTCACAGCCTTTCCATGTGGCCGAACAGTTCACCGGATTGAAAGGTGTATTTGTAGACATCAACGATACCATTCGTGCATTCAATGCCATTATGGATGGAGAAGTGGATGAATACCCCGAAGCTGCATTCAACCTGGTAGGTACTTTGGAAGACGCAGTGGAAAAAGGTAAGAAAATGATGGAAGCAGCAAAAGGATAACCTGTTTGAATAAAAATGGGTAACCCGAAAGGATGTATTGCCCGCTATAATTTTTAATTCTTATGACCTTAGAGATATTAACCCCCGAAAAAAAACTGTACAGCGGTGAAGTATACGGTGTAATGTTACCGGGTATTACAGGTTTGTTCGAAATTCTCGATAAACATGCTCCATTGGTAAGCGCTTTGAAAAATGGCACGCTTAAAATACTGAAACAGAAAAACAGTTTCGAAAGCTATACGATTCAAAGTGGTTTTGTGGAAGTGCTGAATAACAAAGTTACTGTTTTGGTAGAAGGTGCTGTTGAACAATAATGTATTGATAACAGATTGTTTTTAAAAAGGGTTGTTTCAGTGTAAAAATTGAAACAACCCTTTTTTTTCAGCTAAGTATTTGAAGAAGGTTTGATTAGGTAATAGCTTTAATGGTATCTTAATTTACATGAATAGTAAGCCGCAGATTTATTTGTATAATCTGCGAATCTGCGGCTAATTAATTGAATTGTTAAGCAGGTATTTCCACGCTTAATTTTAACACCGGGTTCAATCAGCCAATCCGCCAATCCGAAAATCACCGAATAATCATTAATTCAGCTGCGGATCGATGGGATAATGAATCATCTGGCTGTATTCACCTCCAAGACTCTGTAAAGCAGCTTTCCATATTTGCTGTGTACCTAAATTGAAAACCAGCTTTTTGCTGGCATCGCCCGTAATCCAGCTTTTTTCTTCCAGTTCGTCTTTTAACTGCCCCTCTGCCCAACCGCTGTATCCTAGAAAAAAACGGATATCTGCTTTACCAAGACGATTGTCTTTTAAAAGGGTCAATACTTCATCAAATTCACCTCCCCAATAAATACCATCGGTAATGGCCACACCGCCCGGGATCAATTCCGGGCATTGATGAATAAAGTGTAAAGTATCTTTTTGTACAGGACCTCCATCGTATACAGGGAAGCGGATGCCCTCAGCATTCTTAATGAGATCTCCCAATTCATGGTCCTGTGTCTTATTCAGTACCAAACCAAAACTTCCCTCGGGCTGGTGTTCACATAATAGAATAACGGTACGCATAAAATTCGGGTCCTTTAAAAAGGGATCAGAAATAAGCAGCTTACCGGCAATCAATTCATCCATGGGTAAAAGGTAAGAGAAAGATTTTATATGGAAAAACAGTCCTGCGGTATCAGTTAAAATCCTGATAAACATAGTTTTGGGGCATTGGTTTGTATCCAATCCCATTATATTTGTAGAGATGAAGAGAACTTTCCCTGCCATTATCATATTGATTTCATTGTCGCTGCTGGGCCTGATCCTGTTACAAAGATCCTGGCTGCTGAACCTATTGGAATTAACGGAAAGTCAATTGTATACCAAGGCCGAATTTGCCACTGATGATGTAGGAAGCGAGTTAAGTAAATCGGTTTATAACGGACAGTTAAGATTGCCCAGAAGAGGCGGTTTGACTTTTAGCTCCGACTTCCACCTGCACGCCCTTAAGCCACCTACCGTAGAAGAAAAATTTTCATTGAATGAATTACAGACGAAGCTGGTGGCTGCTTTTGAACGTAAGGGATTACATAACCTGAAGTTTGAATTTGCAGTAACCAATTCATCCGACGACTATGAAATGTTTTCCCGCGATTTTCCTGAGCAATTTTATGATACCGTAAAAAATAAAAGAATCTATCGCCCCATTGTTCCTGAGAATGGGGGAGATGTGGAAGGAATTACTAACCTGGAAAAACTAATTGTGGTAGTACCCGATTTTGAAAGGCAGGCATTGGAATCATTGCGTTGGGTATTGTTTGGGGCAGTGGTATTTATGCTGGTAGTGATAGCCGCATTTTATGTTACGGTAAAATCGTTGCTGAACCAGAAAAGGCTTAGTGAGATCAAGAGCGATTTCATCAACAATATGACCCACGAGTTCAAAACACCGTTGGCTACCATTTCCCTGGCGGTTGATGCGTTGAGAAATGATAAAGTGAGGGCTGATCAGGAAAAATCTGCTTATTTCAGCGGCATCATCAAAGAAGAAAATATACGCATGAACAAACATGTGGAAACCATACTGCAGGCAGCTTTGATGGAAAAACAGGAACTGCAGTTGCAACCCGAACCCATGCATGTGCACGAGATTATCCAGGCAGTGCTCGACAATTACCAGTTGCAGTTAAAGGAAAAAGAAGGCAGCATACAATTGTTACTGAATGCCCAGCATGACCTCATCAGTGCCGATGAAGTTCATTTCCCCAATTTGATATCTAACCTGATCGATAATGCCATCAAGTATTCCAAAGACAAGCCACTGATTAAAATTTCTACGCATGCAACCAAAAATTATCTGGTGTTGCGTGTAGAAGACAATGGGATTGGGATGAGCAAGGAATCGGTCAAAAGAATCTTCGAAAAGTTTTACCGCGCACATACGGGTAACCTGCATAATGTAAAAGGTTTTGGCCTGGGCATGAGCTATGTAAAAACCGTGATTGATGCACACAAGGGCAAAATAAAAGTAGACAGTGTGTTGGGAAAGGGAACAATTTTTACGGTAGAAATACCCCTTCTTCCTGAGCAGTCTGTTTAACAGGTTTTTTTGTTTAAACCCACAATAAACTGCCATCGCCATAACTCAGAAACCTGTATTCGTTTTCCAGGGCATAGCGGTAGATTTTCTTCCAGTCTGTTCCCGTAATGGCAGCTACCAGCAGCAGTAGAGTTGACTGTGGCTGGTGAAAATTGGTGATCAATCCGTCAATGATTTTGAATGTATAACCGGGGGCAATAATAATCTGTGTTTTAGTGATAAGGGTATTTATTTGATGCCTGTCCATCCACTCCACCAAAGCCTTCATAGCAGCTATTGTTGAAAGGCCTTCAGTAGTTAATTCATAAGGCTCCCATTGGGTAAGCAATAAGGCTTCAGGTTTTATTGCCGGGTTTTGTATTGTTTTAATGCCAAGCCAATAGAGGGTTTCCAGGGTTCTTGCCGAAGTAGTACCAACAGCAATTATTTTTTCTGATTTTTTTTCCATGAGGGCAGTAAGAAATGTTTTAGGCACTTCTATGAACTCAGCGTGCATTTCATGTCCTTGCATGGTATTGCTTTTCACCGGTTTAAATGTTCCGGCACCTACATGCAGTGTGAGGTATTCCCTTGCAATATTCTGTGCCAGCAATTTTTCCAATAAGGATTCGGTAAAGTGTAAGCCTGCTGTAGGTGCTGCTACAGAACCATCGTATTTTGCATAAATGGTTTGGTAGCGAACGGTATCTTCCTCTTCGGCTGCCCTGTTCAAATAAGGGGGAAGCGGGATAGTGCCTGCAATCGATAAAACATCGGCAAAACTGAGTGCAGCATCATTCCAGCTCAGTTCAATCAAAAAATAATCCCTATGCTGCTCAATCTTTGTTGCCGTTAATGCTAGATCAGTAGCATCATTTTTTTTAAATCGGGCAAGCAATGGAGCTTCTTTCCATTTCTTTGCCCCTCCCACCAAGCATTTCCACCATACCCTGTTTTTCTGCAGCATGGCACTGGTAATATCGGCATACTGATCGGCAGGTTCGAGGCAGAATATTTCAATTTTACTGCCGTTCTCTTTTTCAAATAAGAGCCTGGCTTCTACAACCCTTGTGTTGTTAAAAACCAATAAGCTATTTGCAGGAATCTCTTCTGCCAGCGAATAATAAAAAGATTCGCTGATGGTTCCTTGCCGGTAGATCAATAATTTACTCTGGTCTCTTTCAGGCAAAGGGAACCTGGCTATTCTTTCTTCAGGTAAATCGTAAGTGAAATCAGCAATGGATAATTCTTTTGGATGCATTGGGTCGGTCTGTAATGTCTCGTAAAACAGCAGCTATATCAGCAGCGAAACTAATGATCTCTGCGTAAAAGCGGCATTTCTGCTAAATCGAACAGGTCAGGCGACCCTTCAGCTTTTTTCAAGCCTTTTTACCATCTTCAGTCCGCTCCACGATTCATTTACCGCACAAACTTTCACATCTACCCAGCCTGTGGGCAGAACCAGTTCGCGGATAATATTCTCTGTGATATCAGTCTTTTGCCCGGCCGATTGTTTGTACCAGGATATCCAGATAATGGTTTTGGGCCCGCAATGCTGAATGATTGCGGCAAATTCCTTTTCAAGCACTTTTTTGCTGATAACAAAGAGGTGATACAAGTCGGCTTCTCCGGATTTTACTACCTGAGCCGCTATTTGCTGCCCCACAAGAGTGAAATAATCGGCCGGCTGGTTAATCAGTCTGATGCGCATACCGGGTTTAATACCCAATTTTTCCTCTAAGGGCTTTCCCGAATAACCTGAACCTGCCATAAAACCCTGTTTTAGCCCCAATTTCCTATAAAAATCAGTTTAATCACAGCATTTCCACATGTTTCTGGCTGTTATCCACAGAAATTCACAGAAATCAAGCTAAAAATAGGTCAGAAATGAGCCAAACTCTTTGCTGTATTGCATTGTAGGTCAGGCAATTCTGTGGATAAATACAGTTAGCCGAAATGAGGGTTAAAAGTGGGAAAAAGTGTTATTTTGTGTCAACAAGTGGTAATCTTGAATTTATTTATACACCAATGAACGGATTTCACGGAGAATATGAAGCTACAGTTGATGCGAAAGGTCGCTTCCTGCTTCCGGGCGGACTGAAAAAACAGTTGCCTGAAGGGGAGGGGCGCTTTATCCTCAGCCGTGGTTTTGAAAAATGTCTCACATTATATCCGTTGAAAAGTTGGGAACTGATTATTGCCAAGATGAGCCAATTGAATGATTTCGACCCCAAGGTACGTCAATTTCGCCGCCAGTTTTTGGGGGGTGCAACAGAAGTGGAACTGGATTCTGCCAGCCGCCTCTTATTACCCCAAACACTGAAAGAATTTGCCGGTTTAGGCAAGGACATCGTTCTCGCCGCTGCAATGGACCGATTCGAAATCTGGGATGCTAGTAAGTACAAACAGCTCTTTGAGGATTTCTCATCAGAGGAATTCAGCAAACTGGCGCAGGAAGTGATGACTGATAAAATTTGACAATGAAGCAATTGGAAAATTTGGAAATAGGGCATCTGCAAAATGCATTTTTCAAATCCTCGGCTTCTCTCAGTTTTAATCCTGAAGGTATCAGGATCAAATCTTCAAATTCATGAGTTACCATATCCCCGTCCTTTACCGGGAAACCTTAGAAGCCCTGGCCATTGAGCCCGATGGTGTGTATGTGGATTGCACATTTGGTGGTGGTGGTCATAGCAAAGGAATACTGGAACAGCTGGGTTCTGAAGGAAAACTGATTGCATTTGACCAGGATGCTGACGCGCAAAAAAATATTCCGGATGATTCACGGATCATTTTTGTGCCGCAGAATTTTCGTCACCTGCAAAGAATGCTGCGTTTTCACAAAATAACAGCTGTTCATGGCGTACTCGCCGATCTGGGTGTAAGCAGTCACCAGTTCGATGAAGGCGACCGTGGATTTTCAATCCGGTTTGCCGGCCCGCTGGATATGCGAATGGACCAACGCCAACATACTACCGCTGCAACGATTGTTCAAACCTTTACGGAGCAACAGTTGCATAAGCTGTTTGAACAGTTTGGCGAAGTATCCAATTCGAAAACACTGGCCAAACATATTGTACAGGAACGCAGGCATTTACAGTCATCAAGCATTGAACAATTCAAAGCATTGATTAGTCCGGTAGTAATGGGAAATCCGCATAAGTACTTAGCTCAGGTATTCCAGGCTTTGCGAATTGAGGTGAATGATGAAATGGGTGCGTTGAAAGATATGTTACAGCAGCTTCCTGCTGTATTGAAACCGGGTGGCCGTGCGGCCATCATCACCTTTCATTCTATAGAAGACAGGGTTGTGAAGAATTTCTTCCGCCAGGGCAGTTTCGACGAAACTCCTGATAACCCCCTTATGTCTGTAGAAAAAGAAAAAATACTGAAAATAATTACCAAAAAGCCCGTTACGGCCGGTACAGAAGAGTTGAAGAAAAACAGCAGGAGCAGAAGCGCTAAGCTGAGAGTAGCAGAGAAGATATAAACAGTTGAACAGGCAACTTCCGGATAAAGAACAATCGATTACCAGATGGCAGAGCAAACAAATGATAAAACAAATAAAAATCCGCTGAAAGGATTATTCAACTATCAGTGGATAGTGAAGAATATACCCTTCTTTCTTTACCTCTCTGTTTTAACTGTTGTATACATCGCAAACGGACATAGATCAGATAGTACCATCAGAAAGATCAACAGCACAGGTAACGAATTGAAAGATTTACAATTTGAATATAAGACGCTTAAGAGTGAAGTGATGTTTGTGAGCGAGGAATCCCAGGTTGTAAAAGCCACAGAACCACTTGGATTGAAAATAAGCAAGGAAATGCCGCAAAGACTGACAGTTAAAAAAAATAAATAATTACCAAACAGTATTCAAAGAAACGTGGAAGTAAAACGCGACATATTATGGAGGGTTTACCTCAGTTACCTGCTGGTAGTGCTCGCGTGTATTGCCATCTTCAGCAAAGCTGTATACATACAGCAGGTGCAGGGAAAACACTGGAGAAGTATGAGCGATAGCCTTCACCAGAAACTGGATGAAATTGAAGCCGAAAGAGGTACCATCTATAGCGAAGATGGCCAAATGCTAAGTACCAGCATACCCGAGTTTGATATTTATATTGATTTCAGGGTAGATGCATTACGCGAAAAAAACGGACTTCGCTTTCGGGAAAATATCGATTCATTGTGTGAAGGGCTCGCGGGTTTGTTCAAAGATCATTCTGCGGGTGAGTATAAAACAATACTTGAACAGGGATACAAAGAAGAAGACGCTTATTTCCTCTTAAAGAAAAAAATCAGCTATCGCGAATATGAACAATTAAAGAAATTTCCTTTGTTCAAACTGGGAAGGTATAAAAGCGGGCTGATAGCCAATGAGCGAACCATACGCCTGAATCCCTACCGCATGCTTGCTTTCAGAACCATTGGGCTTGCAAGAGACTCCAATAAAGTTGGTTTGGAAAAAACTTATGATACTATTCTGCGGGGAAGAAACGGAAAACAGTTTGTAAGGCGCATAGCCGGAGGCGTAAATGTACCGGTTGATGATACTTATGAAATTGAACCAGAAACAGGTAAAGATATTGTAAGCTCGATCGATGTGTTTATACAGGAAGTGGCAGAAACAGCGCTCATGAAAATGATGATCAAGAATGAAGCAGAACATGGTTGTGCTATTGTGATGGAAGTAAAAACAGGAAAAATAAAAGCCATAGCGAACCTGGGAAAAACAAGTGAAGGCACTTACTGGGAAAACATGAATTATGCAATGCAGCCAACAGAACCGGGCTCAACTTTTAAGCTGGCTACCCTGATGGCTTTACTGGAAGACAATAAAGTTTCTCTGAACCAGATGATTACTTTGGAACATGGGGCATGGAAAATAGCGGGCCAAACCGTTTATGATGCAGAAGTGCACAAGGAAAACGACGTTACCGTACAGCATGCTTTTGAATTAAGCTCTAATGTGGCAATGGCCAAAATGGCTTCTCAATATTATGGCAGCAATCCCGGCCAGTTTCTGAAACAATTGAAAAAAATGAGGATGGATACCATGACAGGCATTGACCTGGTGGGTGAAGGTAAACCCGTAATCTATAAACCCGGTGGTAAAATCTGGGGGCCAACTACATTGCCCTGGATGGCTTTTGGATACAATCTTTCAGTAACGCCACTGCAAACAACTGTTCTATACAATTCCATTGCCAACGGTGGCAGAATGATGAAACCTTATTTGGTAACTGCCATCAAAGAACAGGGCGTTTTATTACAGCAATTCGAACCAACGATAGTAGATGAAAATATTTGCAGCAAAAAAACACTGGAACAATTAAAAGCCTGTCTGGAAGGGGTATGTATTGCCGGTACTGCAAAAGACATTTTCAAAAACTCTCCCTACAAAGTGGCAGGCAAAACAGGCACAGCATTGGTAGCAAATAATAACAGGGGGTATGCGGATAAGATTTACCAGTCATCTTTTGCAGGATATTTCCCCGCCGAGAACCCACAATACACTTGTGTGGTAATCATCAAAAACAAAGCACACGCACCGGTATATTATGGTGGTGCCGTTGCCGGACCTGTGTTCAGAGAAATTGCTGATCGCTTATACAGTACTTATATCAGGCAAACCAATACGGTTAAAAACACCAGTAAGGCAGATAGCTCAAGCTATAATTATACGGGATATAAAAAAGACATAGCCTATCTCAACAATCAATTCAAACTACCCTATGCTGATTCTACTTCCCGTACCGACGAATGGATTGACATGAATGGGAAAAATGCTTCAGTTACCCTTACAAAAAAACAGCTTGATAATGGTACCATGCCGGAACTAAAAGGAATGGGCTTGAAAGATGTGGTGTATCTGTGTGAAAATATCGGACTGAAAGTTAATGTGAAAGGAAGGGGTAAAGTAGCCGGACAGTCGATCCTTCCCGGTTCACCCATTGTGAAAGGACAACTGATCAATATAGCAATGTATTAATAAAAGAGATTAAACATGCACATGTTACAGGACATACTCTATAAAGTACCACTCAGGCAAATACTGGGCAGTACCGATATGTCGGTATCAGGCATTCAAATTGATTCCAGAAAAATTGCAAAAGGAGATGTTTTTGTTGCCATACGTGGCGTTCAGTCTGACGGGCATGGCTTTATCAACAAAGCCATTGAGCTGGGGGCTACTGCAATTGTTTGTGAAGAAATGCCCGCTTCCTTCATCGACGGAATTACTTACCTGCTGGTAAATAATAGTAGCGAAGCAGTTGCCTATATGGCACATAGGTTCTATGATGCCCCTTCCGAAAAAATTAAACTTGTTGGTATTACCGGAACCAATGGGAAAACAACCATCGCAACGGTATTGTTCAAACTGTTCACACAATTGGGTTACAAATGCGGGCTGGTAAGTACGGTGCAAAATCAGATAGGCAACAAAATAATTCCGGCTACACATACCACGCCAGATGCTGTGAGCTTGAATGCTCTCTTAAAACAGATGGTTGATGAAGGGTGCACGCATGTATTTATGGAATCGAGCAGCCATGCCATACACCAGCATAGAATTACCGGGCTTCAGTTTGCCGGAGCGCTGTTCAGCAATATCACGCATGACCACCTTGACTACCACAAAACATTCGATGAATACATCCGGGTAAAAAAATCTTTTTTTGATCATTTGCCTGCCTCATCCTTTGCGATTTCTAATGCAGATGATAAGAGGGGTGAAGTGATGTTGCAGAATACCCCTGCCAAAAAATATTTCTATAGCCTGAAAACTGTGGCAGCTTTCAAAGGGAAAATCCTGGAAAATGCGCTTACGGGATTGGTGATGCTGGTGAATGATAAGGAAGTGCATTTTCGTTTGATAGGAGAATTCAATGCCTATAATCTGCTGGCAGTATACGGAGCTGCCATTTGTTTAGGTGAGGAAAATGAAAAAGTATTAACAGCCCTGAGTATGCTAACCGGTGCTGAAGGAAGATTTGACTATTCCATCAGTAACGGCCTTATCATAGGTATAGTAGATTATGCCCATACACCCGATGCATTGGAAAATGTGCTGATGACCATAAAAAAGTTAAGAAAGGGTCATGAACAAATTATAACAGTAGTGGGATGCGGGGGAGACAGGGATAAAACCAAACGCCCCATCATGGCACAGGCAGCCTGTGATTTAAGCGACAAAGTAATACTTACCAGCGACAACCCCAGAACAGAAAATCCTGAACAGATACTTCGCGATATGCAGGAAGGATTAACCAGTGCGGCCAAAAGAAAATACATGGTAATTACCGACAGGAAAGAAGCCATCAAAACAGCTGTGGTGATGGCAAATAAAGAAGACATTATTCTGGTTGCAGGAAAAGGACATGAGAAGTACCAGGACATCAACGGGGTTAAAACGCATTTTGATGACAAGGAAATACTGGGTGAAATGTTTGCATTACTTGGTAAATAGATAAACAAATAGAAGACGGCTGATATAAATCCAAATCGGTTTGTGAATCTGACAATTGACAATTATGCTATATTATTTATTTAACTGGCTATTTAAAAATTACCATGTACCTGGTACCGGGCTGTTCCAGTTCCTGACTTTTAGAATTGCGATGGCAGTTATTCTGTCTCTGCTGATAGCCACTGTTTATGGTAAGCGCATTATTCTATTGTTACAGAAAAAGCAAATCGGGGAAAGCGTGCGCGATTTGGGACTGGAAGGACAGGCACAGAAAAAGGGAACTCCAACGATGGGAGGCATCATCATACTGCTGAGTATACTTATCCCAACATTGTTGTTTGCCAACCTGGATAAAGTATATATCAGGCTAATGGTGCTTTGCACTATATGGCTTGGCATCATTGGTTTTTTGGATGACCTGTTTAAAATAAGGGCAAGAAAAGCAGCAAAAGAAAGAGGGGAAGCATATAAGAAAAAAGACAGTGATGGATTGGCAGGGGTGTCGAAAATTATTGGACAGGTTGGCCTTGGAATCATCATTGGTGCTACACTGTATTTCAGCAATGCAGTTACAGTAGAAAGAGAAGTGATTAGTTCTGCCCATGCGCAACTTGAAAAAGGGGAGAGGTTAACGAAGGATTCTGTTGTAAAAAGAACCCTGAATGGCATCGAGAAACGATTCGTAAAAGTGAAAACACCGATTACTACAATCCCTTTTGTGAAAAATCACCAGTTTAATTACAGTAAACTGATCAGCTGGATTGGTCCGGGGGCGGAAAAATATACCTGGCTGGTTTATATACTGATTGTCACATTTATTGTTACCGCAGTTTCGAATGGTGCCAACCTTACAGATGGTCTGGACGGACTGGCAGCAGGTGTTAGTGCTATCATCGGAGCAGGCATCGGCATATTCGTTTATGTAAGCGGTAACTATATTCTGGCCGATTATTTTGATGTAATGTATATACCCAATTTGGGTGAGCTGTCCATTTTTGTGGGAGCATTTGTAGGTGCCTGCATCGGATTTCTCTGGTACAATGTTTACCCTGCGCAGGTTTTTATGGGCGATACGGGCAGCCTGGCCTTAGGTGGCATTATTGCTTCTCTCGCATTTATTGTTAGAAAAGAATTACTGATTCCTATTTTCTGCAGCGTGTTCCTGATTGAAAGCATCAGTGTGATTATCCAGGTTTCCTATTTCAAATACACCAGGAAAAAATATGGAGAAGGAAGACGAATTTTTCTGATGAGTCCCTTGCACCACCATTACCAGAAAAAAGGATTTCATGAAAACAAAATAGCCATGCGGTTCTGGATACTCACGATTATCTGTGTGGTGTTATCAATCGTAACATTAAAAATACGGTAACAGCATGCAAGCTCACAGGATAGTGATTTTAGGGGGAGGCGAAAGCGGCATTGGCGCGGCATTGCTGGCAAAAAAAGCAGGATATGAAGTGTTCCTGAGTGATGGCGGAACAATTAAACCGGCTTATAAACAAGAGCTCTTTGACAACGGAATTGAATTTGAAGAAAATCAGCATACGGCAGATAAAATCCTGGCTGCGCATGAGGTGATGAAAAGCCCCGGTATTCCTGAAAAGAATGAGCTGGTGAAACAGATCAGACAAAAAAGCATACCTGTAATCAGTGAGATTGAACTGGCCTGGCGGTTTAAAGGCGACAGCAAAATAGTAGCCATTACCGGCAGTAACGGAAAAAGTACTACCACCGCTTTAATCCATCACATCTGCAAAACAGCAGGCCTGGATTGCGCCATGGTAGGAAATATCGGGATTTCATTTGCGAAACAGGTTGCGGTTGATCCCAAACAATTGTATGTGGTTGAAATAAGCTCTTTTCAACTGGACGATATCAAAGAATTCCGTGCAGATATAGCAGTGCTGTTGAATATAACCGAAGACCATCTCGACAGGTATGAGTACAAATTCGAAAATTATATCAACAGCAAATTCAGGGTAATAGAAAACCAGACCAGTCAGGATTATTTCATCTACTGCGAAGATGATGAAGTAATCATGCAAAAACTCCCATTACTAACCATTCATACTAACCCATTACCATTCTCTATGAAACACGAAGTAAAAAAAGGCGGCTACATCAAGGGCGACCAGATGATGCTAAGAATCCAGGAAGAAAGAGTAAGCATGAGTATTTATGACTTTGCTCTTAAGGGAAAACACAACAACTACAACACTATGGCAGCAGGAATTGCAGCCGCTACACTCGGCATCCGTAAAGAGAAAATCCGTGAAGCAGTAAAAAACTTCCACAGTCTTGAACACCGGATGGAGTTCGTAGCCATGGTTAGAGGAGTAGAATTCATCAACGACAGTAAAGCAACCAATGTGAACAGCTCCTGGTTCGCATTGGAGAGTATGAACAAACCCACCGTGTTGATTTTGGGGGGAACCGACAAAGGGAATGATTATGGCCTGCTTGCAGACCTTGTGAAAGAAAAAGTAAAAGCAATTGTGTGCATGGGGGTAGATAACAAGAAAATCCTGGAAGCATTTAAAGACATTGTTCCGGTTATGGTAGAAACTGACTCGGCTAAAAAAGCGGTAAATGCATCTTTTAAACTGGCTGCCAAAGGAGATGTTGTGCTGTTAAGCCCGGCCTGTGCAAGTTTCGACCTGTTTAAAAATTATGAAGACAGAGGAACACAGTTCAAAAATGCGGTAAAAGAATTGTAGGCGCCTATTTAGTCAGAGAGGGTATTAAGTAAGAAGTATTATGAGTGAATTAAAGGATACATTGTTTTCGCAAATACCTACTATTGGTGGTATGCGCGGTCAGCTTGCTGAAAGAACCAGGGGCGACAAATACATATGGGGTATCGTAGTCCTGCTTTCGCTCATCTCTATTTTAGTGGTTTACAGCGCCACCGGGTCACTTGCCTATAAAATGTACAAGGGCAATACCAATGTGTATTTGTTTAAACAGGTCTCTTTTTCACTGCTTGGATTATTGGTGATTTATTTTTTGCACAGGGTTAACTACACTTTATTTTCTAAAGTAGCTACCATACTTTTTTTGGTTTCTATTCCGCTACTCCTATACACTCTTTTTTTTGGAGCAAAAATCAATGATGGAAGCAGGTGGATAAAATTGCCCATCATTAATATGACCATTCAAACCAGTGATCTGGCAAAACTGGCTTTGTTCATGTACATTTCAAGACAGTTGAGTAAAAAGCAGGAAACAATCAAGGATTTCAAAAAAGGTTTTATCCCTGTTGTAGTGCCGGTCCTGATTATTTGCGCACTCATCATGCCTGCCAATCTTTCCAATGCATTGCTAACAGGGGCTACTGCATTGTTGCTGATGTTTATCGGAAGGGTTAGCATGAAACACATACTGCTGACCATTCTTATCGCATTGATTCCGGTAGCCATCATTGTTTCTGTTGCAATGCTTACCTATGATGGCAAACAAAAAACAGAAACTGTGAAAACAGGAATGGCAGAAAAAGTGAAAACATTCGGAAGGTTTGGTACCTGGGTTAAAAGGGTACAGGATTTCATGTATGCAAAAGATACGGAAACACCTTACCAGGTTCAGCAGGCAAAAATCGCGATTGCCAACGGAAGTGTATTGGTCGGATTGGGACCTGGTAATAGCCGGCAAAGAAATTTTTTGCCCCAGGCTTACAATGATTTTATCTATTCAATTATCATTGAAGAATACGGTTTGCTTGGAGGGGCATTCATGATATTTATTTACCTCATTTTTTTATTCAGGTGTATCAGGATATTCAGAAGATGCCCCTATGCATTTGGGGCATTTCTGGCATTGGGGTTAAGTTTTACGCTGGTAATACAGGCTGTGGCCAATATGGCTGTAAATGTAAACCTGGTGCCGGTTACAGGTGTTACCCTGCCCCTGGTTAGTATGGGAGGAAGCTCTTTTTTATTCACCTGTGGAGCAATCGGCATTATTCTGAGTGTGGCAAGAAATGTGGAACAGATGGAGGGGAAAGTTCCTGTGGAACCTGTTGTTAAAATTGAACCAGTTTCGGAAAAAGCATCAATCAAATAAAGTGTTGCAAAAAATAATCATAGCGGGGGGAGGAACAGGCGGACATATTTTTCCGGCTATTGCCATTGCCAATAAACTGAAGGAAAGAATTCCTTCAGTTGAAATATTGTTCATTGGGGCCAATGGAAAAATGGAAATGGAAAAAGTTCCACAGGCAGGATATCGGATTGAAGGGCTGGATATTGCCGGGTTTAACAGAAGCTCAATACTTAAGAACCTGTCACTTCCTTTTAAGCTGGCAAAAAGTTTCTGGCAGGTAAAACAAATTATTCAGTCCTTTAAGCCCGATGCAGTTATTGGTGTGGGGGGGTATTCTACCTATCCCGTTTTGCGTTATGCACAAACCAAAGGAATCCCCAGTTTTATTCATGAGAGCAATTCCTTTGCAGGCAAAGCCAATATGATGCTGGCTAAAAAAGCTGCCAAAATATTTGTGGCCACGGAAGGGATGGACAAATTTTTTCCAAAAAGCAAGATTGTTATTACGGGCAACCCTGTTCGAAACTCGATAATTAATAAAGAATCAGATCAAAATACTGCACTACAATATTTCAAACTCGATCGTGAAAAACAAACTGTTCTCGTAATTGGCGGTAGCCTGGGTGCAAAGTCGATCAATGACGCCATTTTACTGGGGTTGGAACAACTCGAAAAAAACGGACTCCAGTTAATTTGGCAAACCGGAAATAAGAATGCTGAAGTATACAAACAGGCCTGCGATGGAAAACAAACCATCTGGGTGGGAGAATTTATCAAAGAAATGGGATTGGCTTATGCCGCAGCAGACATCGTTATCAGCAGAGCAGGGGCAATGTCTGTTACTGAATTGAGCCTGCTTGGCAAAGCGGTTATTTTTGTACCCTATCCTTTGGCAGCAGAAGACCACCAAACAGTGAATGCATCGGTATTGGTGAATAAAAAAGCCGCACTAATGGTTAAGGATGCAACTGCAGCAGAGCAGCTTATACCTGCCATCATCAGCCTTTCTGCCGATGCAGATCTTAGAAATGCTTTAAGAAAAAATATCCGTGTTATGGCAATCGCCAACGCCGACGATATCATTGTTAATGAAATAATCTCATTGTTTTGAAAAAACTGGCCGATATAAAAAAAATATACTTCATCGGAATTGGTGGTATTGGCATGAGTGCACTGGCAAGGTTTTTTCATGCCAAAGGAGTCAGCGTAAGCGGGTATGACAAAACAGTTACACCACTTACCAGAGAACTCGAATCATCGGGTATCGCTATTCACTATGAGGAAAATCTTGAACTGGCACCCAAAAATGCAGATGCGGTTGTATATACACCTGCTATTCCTGCCCGGCATGCAGAACTGGTTTATTATATAGAACACCAGTATACCGTGGTAAAAAGAAGCGACGTATTGCAATGGATAACAGCATCCTCTTTTAATATATGTGTTGCAGGAACACACGGAAAAACAACCGTTACTTCCATGATTGCCCATTTGTTAAGACATTCCGGTTATGGCTGCAATGCTTTTCTGGGCGGGATTGCAGCAAATTATAACACCAATTTCTGGAGCCATGAAAGAAATGTAGTAGTAGTGGAGGCCGATGAATATGACAGAAGTTTCTTAAAACTTGTTCCAGATATCGCCATCATTACTTCCATGGACCCTGATCACCTGGATATTTATGGCACACCTGTAGAAGTAGAGAACGCCTTTATCCAGTTCTCGCAAAAAATCAAGAAAGATGGTTGCCTGGTTTTCAAATATGGATTAACCAGAACCGGCGAACTGGCCGGGACTAACCGTTTTTCCTATGATTTTGAAAATGAAAATGCGGCGGTTTATGCATCCAACAGAAGGGTGGAAGAGGGCAATTATGTATTCGATGTGGTCAACAGTAATTGGACGATTAAAGATGTAGTACTTACAATGGGAGGACTGCACAATATCGAAAACTCAATAGCAGCCATTGCCGTGGGTAAATACCTAGGGATAACAGAAGATAAAATCAAAGCAGCTATTGCCGATTTCAAGGGTGTTAGGAGAAGGTTTGAATATGCACTTAAGAACCGGCATCATATCCTTATCGACGATTATGCGCACCATCCCGAAGAATTGAGGGCATTGATTTCCGGTGTAAGGAGCATTTTTGGTAAACAAAAACTGGTATTGGTATTCCAGCCGCATTTGTTCAGCAGAACAAAAGACCTGGTAGACGAATTTGCCGCAAGCCTTGATTTGGCAGATGAAGTGATTCTATTACCCATTTACCCGGCCAGAGAATTGCCAGTGGAAGGTGTTACCAGCGATTGGCTGATGAGTAAAATGACGATCAAAGAAAAAAAAGTGTTAAGCAAGGAAGCGATGGTTAGCCTGCTGGAAAAAGAGCGGCCTGCTTTAATTGTTATGGCCGGAGCCGGTGATATTGATGCCCAGGTAAAAAATGTAAAAGCAATTCTGGAAAAAAAATGAACCTGAAAAGAATCCATTGGAAAAAGGTTTTGCTCAATACAGCTTGGGTATTGGCCGGAATTGCTGCGATGGTACTATTGGGTGCAGCCATGCAACAGAAAAGCCGTAAACCATGCACCGATATCAAGATTGATATTTCAGGCGTGGAGAGGCAAATGTTTATTGATGAAAAAGACATCCTTGAAATAATTAATTCCGGGGGAGGGGTAAAAGGTGCCCAAACAGGTCAGTTAAACCTACAGGCGATGGAAACTTTGATTGAAAAGAACCCCTGGGTTAGTAATGCCGAAATATTCATCAATAATGAACAGGTATTGGAACTGCAGATTGTTGAACGGCAGCCGGTGGCAAGGGTATTTACGCTGGAGGGTAATTCTTTTTACCTGGATAGCGGCTCTCTGAGACTCCCTTTGAGCGATAAAGTGTATGTGAAACTGCCCGTATTTACCGGGTTCCCGTCAGATAAGGCAGAGCTGGCAAAACCGGATAGCCTGCTATTGAACCAAATTGTAAAAATGAGCCAATACATACTTGCCGATTCTTTCTGGATGGCACAAGTGGCCCAGGTAATGATTACACCCAAAGCCGAATTTGAACTCATACCTGTAATAGGCGACCAGGTATTGGTAATGGGAAATGCCGATAACCTGGATAGAAAGTTTGGCTATCTCCATACATTTTACCAGGATGCCTGGTTGCAAAACGGAATGAATACCTACGAAAAACTGGATGTGCAATATGCCAACCAGCTGGTAGCTGTTAAAAAAGGCAGTTCAAAAGCAGCGCTTGATTCTGCCACTCTTCGTATGATGATTGATCAGTTGAGCAATGCCAGCCAGGTAAGTCTGTTTGATACGGCTTCCGGAAAACCGGCTTTGAATTCTTCAGTCTCTGCCAAAGATTCAATCAAGAACAGTTCGGGGAAAATGCATCCGGATAAGGAAAAAATAAATTCAAAAACTTCAGCAAAAACAAACAATAAAAAAGAAGAGAAATCGTTATCAGGTGGAGTAAAATCCAATCCAACGCCCCCCGTGAAAAAGAAGCCCCCGGCTAAATCAAAAAAGCCAAAGGCCCAGATGATAAAAACAAGCTAATAGCTTAACCATTTAAAGAATAACCAGGAACACAACTATTCGAAAATACCATCACAAACAACTAAAACACTTTTATTATGAACATCAATGAATCACCTATCATAGTTGGTCTTGATATCGGAACTACCAAAATTGCAGCAATTGCAGGAAGAAAAAATGAATACGGTAAGCTGGAGATTCTTGGCTTTGGAAGAGCGAATAGCAACGGCGTTCAGCATGGCCAGGTTTTAAACATCGACCAAACCATCAAAGCCATCCAGCAGGCATTGGATAATTGTTATGAAAGCAATCCTGATCTGGAAATCAAGGAAGTATATGTGGGCATTGCAGGCCATCACATCAAAAGCCTTCAAACCCGCGGTGATATTGTTCGTCAGGATGCCGATATTGAAATCAAACGTCCCGAAATTGAGCAGCTCATCAATAACCAGCGTAAAACTTTTATCCCCGCCGGCGACCAGATCATTGATGTGATACCACAGGATTTTCATGTAGACAATATCCAGAATATCAAAGACCCCATCGGTTACAATGGGGTGAAAGTGGGGGCCAATTTCCACATCATTACCGGCGACAGAAATGCCATCAGAAATATCAACCGTTCGGTGGAAAGAAGCGGACTAACCACCAAAGACCTTGTGCTGCAGCCACTGGCTTCTGCAAGTGCGGTAATGAGTGAAATTGACATGGAAGCAGGTGTGGCCATCCTTGATATTGGCGGTGGTACCAGCGATCTGGCCGTTTTTTATGAAGGTATTCTCAAACATACAGCTGTAATTCCTTTTGGGGGTGAAAATATCACCAATGATATTCGTATGGGACTGGGTGTGCTGAAAAGCCAGGCAGAAGCCATGAAAGTTCAGTTTGGCAGTGCTCTTTCGGATGAAGCAAAAAACAATGCCTATATCACGATCCCCGGGTTAAAAGGAATGCCCGCCAAGGAAATAAGCGTAAAAAACCTGGCAGCTATTATTCAGGCGAGGATGAGTGAGATACTTGATTTTGTTACCTATCATTTGAAACAGGTAGGCCTGGATAGCCGTATGCTGAACGGCGGTATCATTTTAACAGGCGGAGGGTCACAGTTAAAACACCTGATTCAGCTAACTGAATATACGACCGGATTGAATGCCCGTATCGGCTTGCCCAATGAACACCTCGCCCCTAACCATATTGAAGAACTGAAGAAACCCATGTATGCCACCTGTATCGGGCTTATTTTGAAAGGGTACAGTGATTACGACCATAAATACAAAGAGTTTACAGAGAAATTCAGGAAAGTGGAAGTGCCCAGAAACCTTACGGTACCCACTGCCACGGTAGCTGCTGAAATGCCCGCTGCTCCTCAGTCTGTAGACGTTGCAGCAAGAAAACACAAATTCTGGGACAAGTTTAAAAACAACCTGATCGACCTGTTCAAGGAAGAAGAAGACCAGATGATAAAATAAATTGGCAGTTGTTGCCGTTAGTAGTAGAACCATTCAACAGAAACCCGTTAATCACATAAAAAGTAAACTATGATTCATTTCGATCTTCCCAAACAGAAATCTTCCATTATCAAAGTATTAGGTGTAGGAGGAGGCGGAAGTAATGCAGTCAATTTCATGTTTGAACAGAATATCGAAGGGGTAGATTTCATCATCTGTAATACAGATGCCAAAGCAATCGAGCAAAGCAATATCCCCAATAAAATTCAGTTAGGACCACATCTTACCCAGGGTTTGGGAGCAGGAGCAAATCCTGAAGTGGGCAAAAAAGCAACGGAAGAATCGCTTGAAGAAATAAAGCGAATACTGGAAGTAAATACCAAAATGGCTTTTATCACAGTTGGAATGGGCGGTGGAACCGGAACCGGCGGCGCACCTATTATTGCACAGATCTGTAAAGACCTGGGTATTCTTACTGTTGGAATTGTTACCACTCCCTTTGGTTTTGAAGGCCCCAGAAGATTACAGCAGGCACAGGAAGGCATCATGCAATTAAAACCTTTTGTAGATACCCTGCTTGTGATCAGCAATGATAAACTCCGGATGCAATACGGAAACCTGAAAATGAAAGAAGCTTTCGGTAAAGCCGATAATGTGCTGGCCACCGCAGCCAAATGCATTACCGATATCATCAACAGCCGCGGACATATCATTGTCGATTTTGCAGATGTTTGTACCGTAATGAAAAACGGCGGTGTTGCAATATTGGGAAAAGCAGAAATGGAAGGAGAAGACAGGGCACAGCGTGCAATTGAAGAAGCATTGTCATCACCCTTACTCAACGACAGCGATATCAAAGGTGCCAAATGGATATTGATCAATATCAATAGCGCAGAAGGTGAGCATGAATGTACCATGGATGAAATGGAAATCATCAATAACCACCTTCGTATGCAGGCGGGAGAGAATACAGATGTGATTGTTGGAATGGGTTATGATGAAACCCTTGATAAGAAAATCGGTATCACCCTTATTGCAACCGGCTTTCAGCACAAAGACCCTTTCGAAAAACCTGCGGCTGTTAAAAAAACAGCTCCAGAACCAGAAAAAGTGGTGATGGTTTTAGGGATGGATACAGAAGAGCCAAAAACCGAGGTGCCGGTTGTTGCAGTTAAGGAAGAGGAACCCCTTGTTGAAAAAGATCCTTTTGCACCAAGTCTTACAGAACGGCAACCCATCGAAAACATACTTTCTGTATTCAGTAACCCTGAATTCAGATCGGGGACTATTCAGATTTATGAAGAAGTAGTTGAAGAGAAAGAATCCATGCTGCTTCAGTTTGAGCTGAATCCTGAAATAACTGCCATGCCTGTAACAGCAGAAGAACCGGCAACGGAAGAAAATCCCATCATGGAAACAGAAGCCGAAGCCCTGGTAAATTTTCAGGTGAACGAAAAAGCAGAAGAGCCTGCTTCAATTATCAGCAGTTTTTTAAGCAAGCCTTTAAATATCTATGCAGAGTCCGAAGCATCTATAGCACAACCGGAAGCTCCCGTTGTTGAAATGAAACAGCCTGAGCCACAGCTACCTGTTGAAGAGCACCGCGAAATGGATATCCAATTGGTGATGAAGGAAAATGAAACAGTACCTGACATACAGCCTGCGCCGCAGGAAGCCATCAGCGAATTTCAACATGAAGACATGCTGGATGAAGCAGCTGAGCAGAAAAAAAGAGCCGCCGAAAGAATACAGAAACTGAGGAATCTTTCCTTCAACATGAATAATGCAGCCGATGCAAACAACGAGTTTGATGCAGTACCTGCTTATGTAAGGAGAAATATGGAACTTTTTGGAAATACCCTTACTTCTGTAGAAAATTTCTATAGCAAGTATACGGTTGGAAAAGATGAGAATAACCAAACCCAGATTTCCACCCTGAATACATTTTTAGATGGTAAAAAACCCGACTAACCCTTGCTTTCCATATCAGTTGTGTTTAAAATTGGTGATTTTAGTTGTGGCCCCCGATGCAAATCGGGGGTTTTGTTTTGGCAAAAGGAGCAGCAAAAATCCCCTACTTTTCCTGAATAGAGGGGTCAATAGTAACTAAATTGCAGTATGGCAACAGTATTGATTACAGGCGGAACCGGCATGATTGGCAAAAGACTTGCTGAAATGCTTGCTGCAAAAGGGTTTGAACTAATTATCCTAAGTCGCAAAAAAACCAATATAGCTTTAACACAGGTCAGTTATGCCAAATGGGATATTTCCTCTGGAGAAATTGACCGGCATGCGATAGAAAAAGCAGATTATATTATTCACCTGGCAGGTGCAGGTGTTGCCGACAAGCGATGGTCCGATAAAAGAAAGAAAGAAATTGTGAAAAGCAGAACAGCCAGCAGTGCTTTATTGGTAAATGCCTTGAAAACAATACCCAACAAAGTAAAAGCACTGATCAGCATATCGGCCATTGGATGGTATGGGCCCGATACAGCCCAAAGCCTGAAACATGGGTTTACAGAAGAAGCGCCTGCGGATACTGCATTCCTTGGTGAAACCTGCCGTTTATGGGAAGAGAGCATTGCTCCTGTAGAACAATTGGGTATCAGGCTGGTTAAATTAAGAACAGGCATTGTTTTGAGTAATACAGGAGGTGCATTGGCCGAGTTTCAAAAACCACTGAAAGCCGCAGTGGCAGCCGTTTTAGGCAATGGTCAACAAATAATAAGCTGGATTCATATCGATGATCTTTGCGCAATGTTCCTGTATGCATTGGAAAAGGATACAATGACAGGTGTTTACAATGCAGTGGCGCCATTTCCCGTAACCAATAAAAAATTAACCCTTGCCCTGGCAGAACAGCTGAGAGGCAGCTCATTCATCACCATGGCTATACCGGCTTTTATCCTAAAAATAATACTTGGTGAAATGAGCATTGAAGTGCTCAAAAGTGCCAACGTGAATTGCAGCAAAGTACAAAAAGAGCAGTTCAATTTTCAATACCCTAGTATCGGGGATGCCCTGAAAGCTTTGTTGGTAAGCTGATACAGCTCAATATGCTCAAACTGCTATTTATTACAGATCTCTTTTCTTGTGTACTGCATAACAGATTATCCAGATTAAGGCAGTAAGCAAAATAGTATACAGCACATGCTCAGGAATCAGGCCAATTGCATGGTCATAAGATGCTTTGGCATCTTTGCCGAACCTGCTGAAAAAAGCCGGGGAAGGAATTAGTCTGTCGGAAATTTCAAAAGGCAGAAACCTGCCCACATCGTCCAGCTTAAACCGCGCATAGGTTTCAGCAATATTTTCGA
>JBDKLG010000156.1:0-6936 GCA_039795695.1 Bacteroidota bacterium | reverse complement strand
TGGGCAGTTCTGAATATGCAATGCGTATCTGGGTAAAACCGGATAGACTTGCAAAACTGAAAATAACTGCATCGGATGTGATGAATGCCATTAAGGCACAGAATAATATTGTACCCGGCGGATCTTTTGGGGATGAACCGGCCAAAAACGGTACACAAAATACTTATACGGCCATTCTTCAGCAAAGGCTGGTTTCAGAGGCAGATTTTGGTAATATCATTCTTAAATCCAATGCAAATGGGGCGCAGGTGAGATTGAAAGATGTGGCAAGAATTGAACTGGGATTACAAACCTACACCCTGAGCAGTAGCTTAAACGGAAGCCCTTCCTCTACCATTGCCATCTACCAGATACCCGGTGCAAACGGGCTGGATGTTGCGAATAAAGCCAAAGCGAAAATGGAAGAAATCAGTAAAAGATTTCCCCAGGGATTGGATTATAAAATCAGCCTGGATACCACAGAAGCTATCTCCGTTGGTATTGAAGAAGTGTTGCATACTTTATTTGAAGCAGTGATACTGGTCATATTGGTGGTATTCCTCTTTTTGCAGGACTGGCGTGCAACATTGATTCCTTTGTTAACAGTGCCGGTGTCGCTGATAGGTACATTTATCGTATTCCCTATTTTGGGGTTCTCTGTAAATCAATTGTCATTATTGGGAATGGTGCTTGCCATTGGCCTGGTAGTAGATGATGCGATTGTGGTAGTGGAAGCGGTAATACACGAAATGGAGCATGGGCTAAATCCAAAAGAAGCCACACAAAAAGCCATGAAGGAAGTGGGCGGGCCGGTAATTGCGATTGCTGTTATCCTTTGTGCGGTATTTATCCCGGTGGCATTATCCGGAGGTATTACCGGCAGGTTATACCAACAGTTTGCAATTACCATTGCAATATCTGTTGCCCTATCGGCTTTTAATGCATTAACGCTGAGCCCTGCATTGGCAGCTATTTTGCTCAAACCAAAAAAACCGAATGCTAAAAAAGGTCTGCTGCAGAAATTCTTCGACGGATTCAATAAATATTTTGACCGGTTTACAGGCGGCTATGTGAAAGTGGCCGGGTTTGCCGCGAGAAAACTGGTTTTTAGTGTGGTAATTCTATTAATCATTTGCGGAGCAACTTATGTATTGGGTAAAAAAGTGCCCGGTGGATTTGTACCTGAAGAAGATGAAGGGTATTTTATGCTGGGTATTCAATTACCCGATGCAGCATCTAAAGAAAGAACAGATGCCGTAGCAAAAAAAGTGGCTGCTTTTTTTGAAGGGGTGGAGGAAATCAATACCTATACTTCCATCATTGGGTTCAATATTTTATCCGGTACCTCTACTCCCAATTCTGCAATGGCATTCATCAGCTTAAAACCCTGGCACGACAGGCATCGCACGGCTGCGCAGATTATTGCGGAAATGAATGCAAAACTGACGAGGAATATCACAGATGCAACGGTAATTGTATTTGGCCCGCCACCCATACAGGGATTGGGCTCCGGAGCAGGGTTTACAATGATGCTGCAGGATAAAGCGGGTAAATCACCACTTTATCTTTCGCAGGAATCACAGAAATTTATTGCTGCTGCATCCAAGAGACCCGAAATAGGAAAAATATATACTTTGTTCCGCCCAACGGTTCCGCAGAAATCTATCCAGGTTGATAAAGAGAAAGTGCAGAAACTGGGTATCCCATTACAGGAAGTGAATGGTGCTATCTCAGCATATTTAGGCGGTTCATTCATCAATAATTTCAATGCTTTTGGAAGACAGTACAGGGCTTATATCCAGTCTGATGCAGCTTATAGAATGAGCCCTGATGACATTAACCAGTATTTTGTTCGCGATCCGGGTGGTAATATGGTTTCACTGGGAACACTGGCTAAAGTGGTAGATACTACGGGCCCGGCATTTACCAATCATTTTAATATCTATCGTTCAGCAGAATTGAATGGGATTCCTGCCCCGGGTTATAGCTCAGATGTGGCTTTGAATGCTTTGGAAGAAGTTGCCAAAGAAGTGCTGCCCAATGATATCGGGTATTCCTGGAGCAATACTTCCTACCAGGAAAAAGAATCAGCAGGCAAGGGCGCTACCGTATTTGGCATGGCCCTTCTATTTGTATTCCTGATTCTTGCTGCACAATATGAAAGCTGGAAATTACCATTCAGCGTTTTGCTGGGAACGCCCTGGGCTGTAATGGGAGCTATGCTGGGACTGTTTATTGGCGGTATGTTTGCGGCAACTTATGTAAACAATGTATTTGCACAAATTGGTTTGGTGATGCTGATTGGCTTGAATGCCAAGAACGCTATCCTGATTGTGGAGTTTGCCAAGATGAAAATGGACCAGGATGGAATGGAGCCATTGGCTGCAGCTATTGAAGGTGCAAGGTTGCGTTTCCGCCCTATCTTAATGACTTCACTGGCATTTATTCTTGGGGTAATTCCTTTGATGACGGCTTCCGGTGCCGGTGCCGAAGCCAGAAAAGTAATGGGAACATCCGTATTTAGCGGAATGGTGGTTGCTACCATTATTGGTGTGATATTGATTCCTGCTTTTTTTGTTTTGATTGAGGGCAGGAAAAGAAAACTGGCCAAAACAGGTATCACTAATCCTACAATTAATTCAACGCATTAATATATGAGTAAGCAAATCGTACCATATTTTTTCTCCTTTGTTACCCTGATTACCGGATGTAAAGTTGGCGGGGAGTTTCAGAAACCGGCTATTACAACACCAGCCGCTTATTCCATAGAAACCAATAATGATACCACCCCATTGGTAAAATGGTTTGACCTGTTTAATGATACTGCCCTGAAGTCTATCATCAAAACAACCCTTGAAAACAATAAGAATTTATTACAGGCAGCTGCAAGGGTAAATGAAGCAAGGGTTCAGACGGATATTATTAAAATTAACCAGTATCCTTCTTTTAATTACCAATTGCAGGCAGGGGGAGGAACGGCAGGAACAGAAGCAGTAAAAGTAGGTGCCGGATTCAACAGCGCCGTATTCAAAGCGGCAGGTGTATTGAACTGGGAAATTGATTTATGGGGAAAACTGCGCGGAGCAACAGCTTCGGCCCGGGCACAATTATTGGCGAGCGAAGAAAATGTACATGCTTTTCGGGTAAGTCTTGTGGCAGAAGCAGCTTCATTATATTTCTTACTGCGAGATTTAGACAATCGCCTGGCTATCTCAGAAAGAACCCTTGCTGCAAGAAAAGAGAGCACGCGCATCATTACCCAACGTTATGAAAAAGGCTATATTTCTGAATTGGATAAGTTTCAGGCTATCCAGCAGGAAGCGCAGGCAGCCGCATTGATTCCCAATATTGAAAGGCAGATCAAACAAACAGAAAATGCCCTGAGTGTATTAATGGGGAAAATGCCGGGCAGTATTTCAAGGGATAAATCCATTTTTGCACAAGTACTTCCTCCCACCATACCCGTAGGCATACCTTCTCAGTTACTGGAACGCAGGCCGGATATACGTGTTGCTGAAAATTTATTACAGGCTCAGTTTGAAAAAATTGGTGTGGCAGAAGCTGCCCGCTATCCAAGTTTTTCTTTAACTGGTCTACTGGGATTTGCCAGCCCACAGTTGAGTTCCATGCTGAATGGCGGTTTTGTAGCAAATGGATTTGCCGGATTGGCGGGACCAATTTTCCAGTTCAACCAAAACCTGAAAAGGGTAGAAGTGGAGCGAATTCGCACGGCGCAGGCACAATTGCAATTCGAACAAACAGTGTTAACTTCTTTTGCTGATGTTAACAATGCCCTGATAGCCAATAAAACCTTTGAAACAGAATACCAGCAAAGAAAAATTCAGGCAGAAGCTGGAAGAAAAGCTTTGGAACTGTCCAAAGCCAGGTACGATTATGGTTATACATCCTATCTGGAAGTATTGATTCAGGAAAATAATTTGTTTGATGCTGAACTGCAGGAATCCTCCTTAATGCAGTTTAAATTAAATGCAATGGTAGCACTTTACCGGGCTTTGGGAGGAGGATGGAATTAAATAGGGAGTTGCTTGTTGGTTTGCTATTTCTTCCAGTATGTAAATTTGGCATTGTTGGAAATTCAATACCAGTCTGATTAATATGCTTTCGGCATCACCCTTTATTTTAATCAGCCATTTTAAATAATTAGTATATCCACTGAAGCCTAAACAGCAGGTGATTGGTAGTTCCATGGTATCCGTTTAACAGAAGGTCAGAAGGCCCCCAGCCCGCAGATACGCGCCAATACTGGCTTGCCCACCAGTTTAATCCCATATAAGCTTTGTTTAAGGTACCCCCTTTTATTTTTTGATCATCGAGGGTAACATAGGAAAACCTGCCTACCAATTCAAAAGCGCCGTGTTTACTGCCAGGTTTAATTCTCCGGGCAAATCCTGCTTTTCGATCATAGGGTCTGAAATCACCGGGCGATAACACCCAGCTACCTGTAACTGTAAATCCTGTAAATTCAGGGTTGTTATTAATTGGGGAACTGATAAAACTTTTTACATACTCCATTAAAACGGAATGATTATCCCGGTTCCACAACAATTCCGAACCCAGGTACCAGCCATGGTCTGCTTCAAAATCTTTCGTATCAAGATAATTGCTGGTAACATTTGATTCCGGCCTTCCTTTCAAACGCATTTTGCCATTGTTTGATTCAAGATACCTTGCAGAAAGGGCAAGGTGTAAATAATGCCTCCCATTATTTTCCCAAACCGGAAGCCCTGTAATTCTTGCTGTTACTGTATTTACACTCGCATCTACCGTACTATTCTTGATTAAAAAATCATTGAACCAACCTGCAGCCCAGGTCATGCGGTCTTTTAAGACTGCATTGGAAAATTTGATGCCGGTGTTTCTGCTGGCAAAGAAAGGGCTTAATATTCGTTCAGTATAAGGTAGATTGGCCGCATCGCCTACCATTTCATATACAAAAGTTTCTTTGGTTTTACCAATAATCATATTACCCAAAGTTTTTCCAACGGGGATTGTAAAAGCAAGATCGGTAATACCAATAGGGTCCTGTTCAGGTGAACGATCAAGCCCTTTGTATTCAATACTAAACAAATAGCGCCACGGATGTTTGAATTTTAATTGACCCGAAAACATCATTCTTCCTGAACGAAGGTCTGCCTGGTTATTTTGTTTGCCTACCTGGGATATGCTTGCATTGTCCTGAAAAAAAAGATCATAATCAACAATGGGTGCAAAACCAAGATGAATACTCATGAACCCATTTCCTCCCCTGGACCAGCGCATCTGTTTGTGACTCAGTTCCGGCATAATATATCTGC
The DNA here is from genome assembly GCA_039795695.1 of Bacteroidota bacterium. GTDB lineage: Bacteria > Bacteroidota > Bacteroidia > Chitinophagales > Chitinophagaceae > Sediminibacterium. The sequence continues at coordinate 1,642 of JBDKLG010000156.1, read as the reverse complement.
CTGATTTGCTGGTATCTGCCAGTACCTGGGTTTGTGAAGAGTCTACCAGATCAGTATGTTGTGCATTAGCAGAAATAATGAATACGAATGAAATCAATAAGGCGGATAAATAGTTACTTTTTAGCGACATAATTTTTCAATGTGTAAAATCGGCTGTAAAATCTTAAAATATAAAGCTACTCAACCACGGTTTTAATTCCATCTCAAATACCGTCTCTCGCATACGCTTATTCATAGCCCGGATAAAATTATTTTGATAACTGCAACACATAAGAAAGGATTGCATTAGAGCAATCCTTTCTGTTTTTATTTTTCACCTATTTACTCTTTGCTAAAAGCCCGCTGTGCATCTCTTACCAGATCGCTATACTGCTCCTTTCCGGTACTCACTTTTACAAAAGAAATATTTCCTCCTTTGAACTCACCGGGTGAGTTGTACAATTTACTTACCGGATCTCCGCTATCATAGCCAACACATAAACCATCACCTACAAGCGTAAATTTTCCCACCTGTGCTGTCATTGGCCCGGTAGCAACTTCTTTGTCATTAACATACAATTTTGCCGTTCCAATGGACTCTCCGTGCTCACCGGCTTTTTCTTTGACAAATTCCATACCAAAACTGTATTTGCCGGGTTTCAATGCAGTGGATACCAATTGCTGTTGTTTGATACCAAGGAAGTTATATACATAATACAATTTATGGTCCTTGATAAATAAACTGTGACCACCAAACCTGGAACCATGGGCAAAAACGACACCTGATGCATTGGCATCTTTGATGTCTACATTGGCAATAATTTTATAAGATTTCCCTCTCAGGTTAACTGCAACTGCTTCAGGTACTGAACTGGTATGTGGATAATAAATATAGCTGTCTTTTGCTTTTTCTTCCGTTGGCCTTTCTATATTCAATATTTCGGTAGCAGAGCGGTCATCCAGCGGGTAGGCAAAATTTTTCTTTGCTTCTTCATCATAGAGTTTCTTTAATGCTTCCAGTTTTTCCGGGTTTTCTTTGGCCAGATCTTTCGATTCTGAACGGTCTACATCTGTATGATACAATTCCCATTTATCCTGATCAAATTTACCCTTGCTGGTAAGCGGGGCGTGAACAGCTACTGCTTTCCAGCCATCCTGCCAAATGGCCCTTGTGCCCAGCATGGTATAATACTGTACATGTTTCCTGGTAGGATCATCTGGCTTGGCATCAAATGAATATTTCATGGAAACTCCGGATAAAGGGTATTGTTCCACTCCGTGATAAACTTTTGGCATTTCCAATCCACATATTTCGAGAATTGTTGGAACGATATCAACAGCGTGGTGATACTGGTTCCTTATTTCACCGCGTGCCTTAATACCTTTTGGCCATGTAATAATTAATGGGTCTGCAGTACCACCTGAATAATTGGCATAGCGCTTGAACATTTTAAAAGGGGTCGAAAATGCTGCAGCCCATCCGGTTGGATAATGTTCGTAGGTATTTGGCCCCCCCAACTCATTAATCAGTTTCATATTTTCTGATAACTCATCAGGGTATCCATTAAAGAATTTATTCTCATTTACTGAGCCACTCGGGCTGCCTTCTCCTGATGCGCCATTATCAGCTGCATACAGGATGATGGTATTTTCATACTGGCCC
>JBDKLG010000155.1:0-2938 GCA_039795695.1 Bacteroidota bacterium | reverse complement strand
TTGGAACCAGGTTGCAGGATACATTTTATTTTGCCAAGGATTTAAAAGGCACTTATTATGCGTATAGTACCGTTGATTTCGACTATACCTTTCTCTTCGATTCCATACCAAGCAAATTCATCAGTTACCCTTTCCTGAAAGATAATGTACCGGTTGCAAGTACCTGGGAAACACCCTTGTATGGTACTGTTAAACTTGTTACAGGAACCACAACAGAATATGGGGATACCAAGGCTGTTTTCACCATTATCGACAAAAACACCGTTTCTCATGCAGCCGGGGGAACTACCTATAGCAATGTAATTAATGTGAAACGGGAAATCATGTTCAAGCCCACCGGCAGCAATACTTTCCGCTTAATATTGACGGGCAATTCTTACTATGCGAAAAATTTTGGGCTGATAGACCAGGTTATTGGTACCCAGTCTGTGCCCCTATTCAATGCCCCGGTTATAAAATAATTGGTTAGCCTTACCATATATAAAAGACCTGCTGAATATTGGTTCAGCAGGTCTTTTTGCATAATCAGTTATCCTGTTTTTCTAAAAAATCTGGTTCTTATCGTTTACCAGGCTATCTGTTTCAACCGTATTGTGTTGCTGGGCATGTATTTTTTTGAAGAACTTATTCTGGAATAAGAGTATCACTATCACACCTGTTGAAATTGCCGCATCGGCTATATTAAAGACAGGTCTGAAAAATTCAAATTCATCCCCACCAACAATTGGCATCCATGCGGGATAATGTGCGTTGGCAATAATTGGAAAATAAAGCATGTCTACCACTTTCCCATGCAGAAATCCGGCATAACCGCCACCTGCCGGAAACAGGTGCGCAAGATTGGGTGCAAAAGGGTTACTGGCTTCAAAAATAAGTCCGTAAAAAAGGCTGTCTATCAGGTTTCCCAGTGCTCCTGCATAAATCAATGCCGCACAAATAATAAACCCTTTGTGGTATTGTTTTTTAATAAAGCCTTTTAAAAGAAAGCTTCCCCATATTACTGCAACCAACCGAAACAGCGTAAGGGCTATTTTTCCGAAATCACCGCCAAATTTCCATCCCCAGGCCATTCCTTCGTTTTCTACAAAATGTAAACGGAACCAATTACCAATAATCTTATGCTCTTCTCCCGCATAATAATTCAGCTTGATGTAGCATTTTAATGCCTGATCGGCGAAAATGACCAAAAGAATCAAAAAAATAACTTGTCTTGCTTTCACTGCATTTTTTTTAAGGTGGTCAAAGATAGGATTTTGTTCCAATGCAGTATTTTGCCTGAGAATTTTTAACTATTCCTCCAGATACACCCTTTTTACCCGTTGGCTAATACCGGTAAGGATTTCATAGGATATGGTATTAGCCCATTGAGCCAGCTGTTGCAAACCAAGGTTCTTTCCAAATATTTCCACTTCATCTTCTTCTTTTACACCGGGTATTTCTGTTATATCAATCATGGTCATGTCCATACAAATGTCTCCGATAATGGGGGCCAGTTTGCCATGAAGAAACATACATCCTTTCCCATTACCCAGCGCCCTGCCATAACCATCGGCATAGCCTATGCGTACTGTAGCAATCACACTGTCTCTGTTAATTTTTCCTCTTCTTCCGTACCCAACCGTATCGCCACTTTTAAGCTTCCTGATTTGTGCAATGGTTGATTTGAGTGTTGTTACCGGCTCAAGTTGAAGGCTGCTGTCATTGCCAATCCCATACAAGCCAATCCCCAACCTGACCATATCAAATTGCCATTCCGGTTTTCTGCCGATGGCGGCAGAATTGGCAATATGTTTCAGAAAAGGGTAACCCAATTCTGTTTGAAGTATTTCACAGGCTGTTTCAAAACTGCTGATCTGTTGTTCTGTAAAATAATCCAGTTCAGGATCCTCACTTGCTGCCAAATGACTGAAAACAGATTTTACCAGCATGGTCTTATGCTTAACGAGTAACCCGGCAATCAGCAGGGCCTCATCCGGCTCCCAGCCCAGGCGATTCATTCCGGTATTGAATTTTATATGCACAGGAAATTGCTGGATACCCTGTTTTAATAAGTATGCGTGAAAGTTCCGGTACATTTGGGCTGAATAAATTTCCGGCTCCAACTGACAGTTAATCAGGGAATCAAAGCCTGCTTCATCTGCATTCATCACCATGATAGGCAGCCTGATTCCGGCTTTTCTTAGCTCCACCCCTTCATCGGCATAGGCAACAGCTAAGTAATCAACCCGATGAAATTGCAGTAAGCCCGCCACTTCTGTCATTCCATTACCATAACCGAAAGCTTTGACCATTGCCATCATTTTAGTAGATGGTTTGATTTGTTGCTGAAACATTTTCAGGTTATGCAGCATGGCGGTCAGGTTTATTTCCATTACTGTTTGATGCAGTTTCAGCTCAAGCCGGGAAGAAATTCTTTCAAATTCAAATAACCTGGCCCCCTTGATTAAAATAAATTCATCCCTGAAATGAAAAGCGTTTGCTTTTTGCAGAAAATCATCGGTATTGGGATACAACTCTATGAGCATCGAATTATTCAGGGAATGAATAATATCCTGATGCCTCGTAATAGCCGGCCCAATACCAATCAGCCGCTTAATACCTCTAACCGAAAGCATTCCTGCAACCTCAGCATACAGGGCATCTTCCGGCTGTCTGGATTGAAGTATGTCGGATAAAATAATGGTGGTTGCCTGCCTGCCTGCCTGTTGTTTAAGGTAATCCATTGCCAATGCCAGCGAAGAAAGGTCGTTGCTGTAACTGTCGTTGATCAAATAGCAGTTATTCACAGCTTTTTTAAGCTGCATGCGCATTTCCACCGGTTCCAGCAAGCTGAGTCTTTCCTGTATATCGGCAATGCCATAGCCCAGGCTGATTAATACACAACAGCAGGTAATCGCATTATCAATGCTGATTCTATCAGTAAAAGGAATCTTCCATT
>JBDKLG010000154.1:0-22705 GCA_039795695.1 Bacteroidota bacterium | reverse complement strand
AGTTTCCCTGGGCAAAGGAATTACCCATTGACGGTAGGCTGGATTTATTAAAAGGTGTATATAACAGTATCCAGAAAAATTATCCGTTTGAATTAAAAGGATTCAGGCTATCTACTTTTGTAGATGCGCCTGCGGGAAGCGGTCTGGGCACTTCTTCTACGCTTGTTGTGGCCATCCTGGGCGCTTTTGTAGAAATGCTGAAACTTCCATTGGGTGAATATGATATCGCTCAATATGCTTATGCCATAGAAAGAAATGACCTGAAAATGGCCGGTGGCAGGCAGGATCAATACGCTGCTACATTTGGAGGTGTGAACTTTATGGAGTTTTATGATAATGAAAAAGTGATTGTTAATCCTTTAAGGATAAAACAAAAATACCTGAATGAATTAGAAAATAACCTGGTTCTCTATTTTACTTCAACTACGAGGGAGTCGGCTAAAATAATTGAAGAACAGCAAAAAAATGTAACAAACAAGAATAGCAAAAGTATTGAGGCAATGCACCAGTTAAAAGAGCAGGCGAAAATGATGAAAGAAGCCTTGCTGATTGGTAAATTAAATAAGATTGGGGAAATTCTCGACTATGGGTTTCGTCAAAAAAAAGATATGGCTGCCAATATATCCAATGACCGGATTGAGGCTTTATACGAAGCCGCTTTAGCAGCAGGAGCCACAGGAGGAAAAATAAGCGGTGCAGGTGGAGGCGGTTTTATGATATTTTATTGCCCCGGTAACACCCGTTTTCAGGTTATCAGAATACTTAATAACTTTGGTGGTAATGTACAACCATTTCAGTTTACCCAACAGGGATTAACCTCCTGGTCAATAATACATTAAATATTAAATAAAGAACTAACACATTACTATGCTGGAAAAAATCAAATCCGTTATAAGCGGATCCATCGATGTTAAAAAGACAATTCTTGCCGATGAAGCCATGCAGCAGAAAATTGCGCAAATAATTGAACTGATTACCGATACATTCAAAAAGGGAAACAAAGTATTGTTCTGCGGCAATGGCGGATCGGCCGCTGATGCGCAACATCTGGCCGCTGAATTTTCAGGAAGATTTTATATAGACAGGAAAGCACTTCCTTCTGAAGCACTTCATTGCAATTCCTCCTATTTAACTGCCGTGGCAAACGATTATAGCTATGACCTGATTTATGCCAGGTTACTGGAAGGGATTGGTAAAGAAGGCGATGTACTCATTGGTTTGAGTACATACGGCAATTCGAAAAATATCATCAATGCTTTTGATGTAGCCAAAAAAAACAAGGTCACTACAATCGCATTAACCGGCGCCAGTGGGGGCAAAATGAAAGACTGCTGCGATTTCTTGTTGAATGTTCCTTCTTCAGATACTCCCAGAATTCAGGAAAGTCATATCATGATTGGCCATATCATCTGCGAAATGGTTGAAGCTAAATTGTTCAGCTGATGCAGGTTACAGAAGCCATTATTCTTGCAGGCGGATTGGGAACAAGACTCAGGTCTGCCGTACCCGATTTACCCAAATGCATGGCCCCAGTTAATGGGCAGCCTTTTATTTATTTTGTGATCCGTTATCTTAAAAGACAAGGCATCAAGCACTTTATTTTTTCTTTAGGTTATAAATCTGAAGCATTTACCGGTTTTATCCAACAGCATATCTCAGAAAAAGAGTATTCAATTGTGATTGAATCGGAACCACTGGGCACCGGTGGTGCAATAAAATTTGCATTGAAAGCCGCTAAAACAGAAAATGTGCTGGTTGTAAACGGAGACAGCCTGTTTGAAGTTTTTTTACCCGCAGCTTTAGAAAAGCATATTGCTTCCAAAGCCGCCTGTACATTGGTTTTAAAGCCCATGAAAGATTTTGACAGGTATGGTGTGGTTGAATTAAATAGCGACAACAGCATTTCACTTTTCAAAGAAAAACAACAATATGCCGCTGGCTTAATCAATGGCGGGGTATACCTACTTAACAAAGACAGTTTTTTAGAAGAAGCACTCCCTGAAAAGTTTTCTTTTGAAACCGATTATCTTCAAAAACTGTATTCGCAAAGAAAGTTCTTTGGTCTTATTCAGGAAGGGTATTTTATCGATATTGGTATTCCAGAAGATTACGCAAAGGCACAAAAAGATTTAACCGTTTAACATGCAGCAAGCGCATTTTACAATTGACGAAGACTGGACGCTGTTTCTCGACAGGGATGGTGTAATTAACCATGATAAAGACAATGATTATATCCGTAACTGGGAAGAATTCCGATTTTATGATACCACATTAAAGGCATTAGCAGTTTTGGCCGCGTATTTTAAAAGGATGGTCGTGGTTACCAATCAAAAAGGTGTTGGAAGGGGTTTGATGTCGCTGGCCGACCTTCAAAATATTCATTCCAACATGCAAGCGGAGATTGCGGCGGCAGGTGGCAGGATTGACCGTATTTATTTTTGTTCCGACCTGTCTGATGATTCTATTGACAGGAAACCCAATCCTGGTATGGCTTTCCAGGCAAAAAAAGAATTTCCGGAAATTGATTTTCAAAAAAGCATTATTGTTGGCAACAGGATAAGTGATATGGGTTTTGGCAGAAATGCAGGCATGCATACTGTTTTCCTGGCAACCACACATCCCGAAACCCCTTTTCCGAACGAATTGATCGACCAGCGATTTCCTGACCTGCTTGCATTTGCCCAATCATTACAACCATAAATAAATCCTAAAATTAGGCCAACCAAATCCTGCAATTATCAGATTCGGGACTTTGATGGTATCTTGTAGCTAATCGAATGAACATGCGGCTTTTTTTAACCCTATTGCTTCTTGTATCTCTTTCTGCCCAGGGATTTTCACAAAAGAAAATACCTGCAACTGTTCAGTTATTGGAGCAACTGGAAGAAAATATGCGCAATTATGCTTATGATATTGTGAATGCAGGCGAGCCGGCAGAGAGGGCTATCGCAGACAGCTTTTTTACCAGGGCCCTGGTTCAGGCATTGAAAGTCCCTTATTCATTTGCTTACCCCTTCGATTCATTGTCGACCATTTCCAGGTTATATGCGCCCGACAGCAGTTTTAGGATTATTACCTGGCAGGTGATGAAAGACTTTACTTATTATCGGCAGAAAGGAGCCATTCAATACCATACCAAAGACGGTTCGCTTAAATTAATACCCTTGTACGATAATTCCCCTTTTACCGACAACCCGGTGGATTCTGTAAGAAATAACCAGCAATGGATTGGGGCTGTGTATTACAATATTGTACAGAAAAGCTTCAACAACAAAAACTATTATACGCTAATAGGCTACGATGAGAATGATGCAAGAAGTACTAAAAAATGGATTGAAGTATTAAGCTTTGACAACCAGAACCAGCCACAGTTTGGAGGCAGGTTTTTCAGCTACCAGGCAGACGCAACAAAGCCCCCCCAGCCCGCTTACCGCTTTTGTTTGGAGTTTAAAAAAGAAGCCAATGCCCGCATGAATTATGATCCGGAATTGGACCTCATCACATTTGCCCAGCTAATCAGTGAAACGGCTGAACCAACGAATCACCATACACTTATCCCTGTGGGAAGCTTTGAAGGGTTTAAATGGGTAAATGGTAAATGGGTGCATGTAGCTGTTGTAAGAGATGTGGACCCCAATCCCAAAATCAACAGCCTAATAATTCCCGGGCAGAATAGTCAGCTTGGAATTCCCAAAAAAGGAAAGAATTAAATTAAGGCGCTTTCAGAAAAAACAATAACCAGATTCTTTCGAATACCTGTTGGAAATGTGCTTAGTCCAACTTTAATACTGCCAGAAATGCTTCCTGTGGTATTTCTACATTTCCGATCTGGCGCATTCTTTTCTTCCCTTCTTTCTGTTTCTCCAGTAGCTTTCTTTTACGGCTGATATCACCACCATAACATTTGGCAGTAACATCTTTTCGCATGGCACTGATATTTTCCCGGGCAATGATTTTGGCACCAATGGCAGCCTGTATAGAAATCTGGAACTGTTGCTTGGGCAGTAATTCTTTCAGCTTCTCACAAAGTTTTCTTCCGAAGTCCTGTGCACGGCTGCGGTGAATCAATGCACTCAGTGCATCCACTTTTTCTGCATTGAGCAGGATATCCATTTTTACGATATCAGCATCCCTTGAGCCGATGGGCGAATAATCGAAAGAAGCATACCCTCTGGTAGAGCTTTTGAGTTTGTCATAAAAATCAAAAACAATTTCAGTAAGGGGCATTTCAAAAACAAGTTCAACACGGGTTGGCGTTAGATAACTCTGATTAATCAGAATACCTCTTTTACCCAAACAAAGTGTCATGATATTGCCAATATAATCAGGCAGGGTAATGATCTGGGCTTTGATAAAAGGTTCTTCAATCCTGTCAATCTTAACAGGATCGGGCATTTCGGCGGGATTGTTGACCTGTATCTTTTCCCCCCTTGTAGTATATGCATTAAAGCTTACGTTGGGAACCGTAGTAATAACAGTCTGGTTGAATTCGCGTTCCAGCCTTTCCTGGATAATTTCCATGTGAAGCAAACCCAGAAAACCGCAACGAAATCCAAATCCGAGCGCCTGTGATGTTTCCAGTTCAAAAGTAAGTGATGCATCATTCAATTGCAGTTTATCCATGCAATCGCGCAGTTCTTCAAACTCGTCGGTGTTCACCGGAAAAATACCCGCAAATACCATGGGTTTTACCTCTTCGAAACCATGAATCATTTCTCCCGGGTTATTGGCAAGTGTAATGGTATCTCCTACCTTAACTTCCTTGGCATTTTTAATCCCAGTTATAATATATCCTACATCCCCCGCACGTACCTCATCCTTGGGGGTCATACTAAGTTTCAGCACGCCTACTTCATCAGCAAAATAATCCTGCCCTGATGCAACAAAACGAATCTTATCCCCTTTCTTTAAAACACCATTTAATATCCTGTAATAAACAATGATTCCACGGAAACTATTGAAAACGCTGTCGAATATCAATGCCTGTAAAGCCGCATCCGTACTGCCTTTGGGGGCAGGAATCCTTTCTATAATGGCTTGCAGTATCTCTTCAATACCAATACCCGATTTTCCACTTGCCAATAAAATATCTTCCTCCTTACATCCGATCAAATCAATAATCTGGTCTGTTACTTCCGGGATTTTTGCCCCATCCATATCTATCTTGTTGATAACGGGTATGATTTCCAGGTTATTTTCAATAGCCAGGTATAAGTTACTGATGGTTTGTGCCTGAATACCCTGCGAAGCATCTACCAGTAATAATGCTCCCTCACAAGCTGCCAATGCCCGGCTAACTTCATAGCTGAAGTCTACATGCCCGGGGGTATCAATCAGATTGAGTACATAATCGGTGCCTTTGTGCTGGTAGTTGATTTGTATGGCATGACTTTTAATCGTAATTCCTTTTTCCCTTTCGAGGTCCATATCATCCAAGACCTGGTTCATCATATCCCTGGCACCAATGGTATGGGTATGCTCCAAAAGCCTGTCGGCCAGGGTACTTTTACCATGATCAATATGCGCAATGATGCAAAAATTCCTGATATTCTTCATAAGGCTGCAAAGATAATGGGCTGAACGGAGTATTAAGGATGAATTTCCTGTCTCTCATGAAGCATTTTACCGGAAAAACAGGCTTCCCAGCTCGTTTACTTCGTATTTTTAACCATGCTGCTGAAAAAATTAAACAAAAAAGCCCAGGTAAACAATGAAACCGGGCTGGGAACCAATACCGCATTAAGCGGTGGAAGATTCTTTAAAAAGAATGGCATACCCAACCTGCAGGTAGACGGATTGCCTTTTTGGCGCAGACTAAACCTCTACCACAGCATGCTTTCCATGCCGAAATGGAAATTTCTCTGCATCATCGTGCTCACATTTATTGGCATCAACCTGTTTTTTGCCGGCCTTTACCTATTGATAGGTATCGACAAGCTGGGTGGTATGGTGGCCAATAATAATGCTGAAATGTTTGGGGAAGCTTTTTTCTTCAGTGCCCAAACATTTACGACCGTTGGTTATGGCCGGATTAACCCGATTGGTTTTTGGGCAAGCCTGACAGCTTCACTGGAAGCATTGACAGGACTGATGACTTTTGCCCTGGTTACCGGTTTGCTTTATGGACGCTTCGCCAGGCCCAGGGCCTATATCAAATACAGCAGGAATATGCTTTTCGTTCCTTTTAAAGAAGGCGTGGCAATTATGTACCGCATGGTTCCTTATACCAAAAACTACCTGTTAAACGTGGAAGTTAAAATCACCCTTGCATTGAAAATCCTAGAAGACGGGCAGCTGAAAAACAAATTTTTCAATCTTCCCCTCGAAATTTCTAAGGCAACCACTATGACCGCTAACTGGACATTGGTACATCTGATTACCGAAGAAAGTCCGCTTTTCGGCTATACCAAAAAAGACATAGAAGACGCAGAAGCAGAGTTCCTGATTTTTGTTCAGGGATTTGATGAAAGCTTCTCTAATACAGTGGTATCAAGGGCTTCGTATAATTATGAAGAACTGGTATATGGAGCCAGGTTTGTGCCCATGTTCCATCCCAATGCAGGCAATACTTCCACAGTTTTACACCTCGACAAACTGGACGACTATGTCCCGGCAGAATTGCCTGTTAAAATGGATTAGCAGGGTTCAAATAAAAATTTATCTGAACCCTGTAAACAAAGTCTATTTTAATGCATTGATGATGGCAACAAATTCCTCCGCAATCAAAGATGCACCCCCTACCAAACCACCATCAACATCGGGTTTGGAAAAAATCTCCACTGCATTGGAAGCTTTTACACTTCCACCGTATAAAATGGGGATCTCTGCTGCCACTTCATCGCCATAGTTGGTTGCCAGCAGTTTGCGCAAATGTGCATGCATTTCCTGGGCCTGTTCGCTGCTGGCAGTCTTACCCGTGCCGATTGCCCAAATAGGTTCATAGGCAATCACCACTTGCTTCATTTGCGCTGCAGACAAATGATACAGCGATTCTTCCAGTTGTATGGCCACATAATCATTCTGTGTATTGGCTTCCCGGATGCTCAATGGCTCACCACAGCAAAAAATGGGAAGCATGTTATTTTCCAGACATATACTTACTTTCTCTGCGAGTAACTGGTTGGATTCATGGTAATATTCCCTTCTTTCAGAATGTCCCAAAACCACATATTGCAAACAAAGCGATTGCAACATTTCTACAGATACTTCGCCGGTATAGGCACCGCTTTTTTTGTTGCTGCAGTTCTGTGCTGCGATAAAAACGTTTTTCTTTCCTCCCATTTTTTGCAGGGCCATGGCCAAATAAGGAAAGGGAACGGCGAATATTGCCTGCTGGTTTTCTTTTAAAGAATGTGGTTTTGACAGGAGGGCATCAAATAACTGTTCTCCCTGCTGAAGGGTCAGATTCATTTTCCAGTTGGCTGCTGCGATTTGCTTTCTCATTTGCATTCATTCGTTTTATGATTGACTAAAAATATGTGCTAAAACAGCTATTTCAGCTGAGCTGATTTCCTTTCCCTTCAAGGCTTTCCAGTTTCGAATGGCGTCGATTGCCTTGTTGAATTCATAACGTGTTCCATCAACTCCCCAGCTAAAATTAGGAACAATCGTGGGCAATAATCCGGCACCAAAAACATTGCAGGAAATGCCCATCACAGCGCCGGTATTAATGGAAGCATTGATGGAAACCCTTGTATAATCGCCCATCATTACACCACATTTGTTACCAGCCTGCATGTAAGATTCAGTTCCCATATTCCAGACTTTTACATCGGAAGCGGTATTCTTGATATTGCTATTGGTGCTGCCGGCTCCAAAATTACACCACTCACCTATTACAGCATCGCCCAGGTATCCATCATGCGCTTTGTTGCTATTGGCCATCAATATTGTATTTTTTATCTCACCTCCACCCAGGCAGCCCGGGCCTAAACTGGTTGCACCATAAATGCGGCTATTCATTTTTACAACTGAATTTTCGCCCAGGCAAAATGGTCCCCGTATCGACGCGCCTTCCATAATTACCGCATTTTTGCCAATATAAACAGGCCCGGTTAAAGCATTTAGTGTGCAAAAAGAAAGTGAAGCACCCTCCTCAAGAAAAACATTTTCGGCCCCTGCAATATTTACGGTACCGGGAATTGGTGCAGATTGCCTGCCAGCGCTTATCAGTCCAAAATCATACCTGATCATGGCATCATTCAGTTGAACCAGCTCCCATGGGTAATGGATGCTTTTTATATTGGATACCTCAATGGCTTTTGTATACGCAAATGAATTGAGCTGATTAAATGAGGAAGCATCCATAGAGAGGAAAGCAGCAATGATTTGTCCTTGCTGGCTTATTGATTCGCCTTCTCTTAATGATAGAATGGCAGTTACCAATTCAGGACAGGGAATAAAAGATGCATCGATCCAGTAATGCAATCCTTCTCCAATGGGTGCATACAATGGCCGCAGGTAATCAGCAGTATGTACCCAAACCTGCAACCCGGTTAATCTTTCCCATCTTTCCTGAATAGTTAAGATACCAAAACGCAGGTCTGCCAGTGCTTTGGTATACGTTAAAGGGTAAAGATTTGTCCGATTGCTGTTATCAAATAAAACGATGGCCATTGATACAAACCTACTGCAATTACCCATTCAATTTTCCGGCCAAATCAGAAAACTATGCACAAAACATTCCTTCCGTAATAAAACTGCGGCAAAACAGGCATTCACAGACCTTCATTGATGATTCATGAGTCTTTCTTACCTTGCGCACTTAATAAAATCTCGCATTATGAGCTTAGGATACTTTTCTTACCCCATGCCTGCCAATGAACCTGTTTTGCAATATGCACCCGGTAGTCCGGAAAAACTGGCACTTAAAAAAACACTGGCAGAATTAAAGAAAAAAGCTATTGAAATACCCATGTATATTGGCGGAAAATCTGTTAGAACAGGTAATAAAATCGCGATTCACCCCCCACATGAAATTGCCCATACGCTGGGATATTTTCATGCCGGTGAAGAAAAACATGTACACCAGGCTATTGAAGCAGCGTTGAAAGCAAAGGAATCATGGGCAGCCATGAGCTGGGAGAACAGGGCACATATTTTTTTGAAGGCAGCCGATCTGCTGGCCACCAAGTACAGGTTTCACCTAAATGGAACAACCATGCTGGGCCAGAGTAAGAATGCTTTTCAGGCCGAGATAGACAGTGCCTGTGAGCTGATCGATTTTCTGCGATTCAATGTTCATTTTTTAAGCCAGATTTACCAGCAGCAGCCCCTTTCTTCACCCGGCATGCATAACAGGATGGAATGGCGACCGCTTGAAGGGTTTGTGCTTGCCATCACCCCATTTAATTTTACTGCCATCGGCGGCAACCTTCCTACTTCTGCTGCCATGTGCGGTAATGTGGTTGTTTGGAAGCCAGCCAATACACAAATCTATTCTGCACAAATGTTTATGCGCATTTTAAAAGAAGCAGGATTGCCGGATGGGGTGATTAATTTAATTTATGTGGATGGCCCCACCCTGGGCAAAACATGTTTTTCGCACAGGGAGTTCGCCGGTGTTCACTTTACAGGTTCTACGGGTGTATTTAACAATATGTGGAAAGTGATTGGGGAAAATGCAGGACTTTACCGATCCTACCCGAGGATTGTAGGAGAAACCGGGGGGAAGGATTTTGTGATAGCGCATTCTTCTGCCAATGTTGATGCAGTGGTAACCGCACTGGCAAGGGGCGCATTTGAATTTCAGGGGCAAAAATGTTCTGCTGCCTCAAGGGCTTATATTCCCAGTAATATGGCAAAAGAAGTAAAATCAAAACTGGTTGCTGCCATTCATTCAATGAAAATGGGTACTGTAGAGGATTTCAGCAATTTCATCAATGCAGTCATTGATGAAAAATCATTCAACAGTATCACACGCTATATCGACAGGGCCAAGAAAGATAAAAAAGCAAGTATCCTGGTTGGCGGAAAATACAGCAAAACCAAGGGTTATTTTATTGAGCCAACGGTAATCGAAGCAAAGGATCCTAAATTTGTAACCATGTGCGAAGAAATTTTCGGCCCGGTATTAACAATCTATGTTTACCCCGCAGATAAATTTGAAGCAACCCTCAAACTGGTGGATGGCACTTCTTCCTACGCATTAACTGGCGCCATACTTGCCCAGGACAGGGCAGCCGTTGAACTTGCGACAGATAAATTGCGCAATGCAGCAGGAAATTTTTATATCAACGACAAACCAACGGGTGCAGTTGTTGGCCAGCAACCTTTTGGTGGTGCCAGGGCTTCAGGAACCAATGATAAAGCAGGAAGCATGCTAAACCTGTATCGCTGGCTAAGTGCAAGAACCATCAAGGAAACCTATAACCCGCCGGTTGATTATGGTTATCCTTTTTTGAAAGAGGCATAAGCCAATAAAACTAAAGAAGCCATGCAGGTTTCGGAATACCCACTTGTTATTTGGCGTAAATCATGTTTCGGACTGATAAAACTCATAGATTAAGTTTTTGAAAAGTTGAATTTTTGCAGTACCAAATTCTTCAACACATGATTCATCCCTTTGGTTATGTTCCTGCAAAAGAGGCACTCTCTGTTATTCAAAGTGGGCATCGCGTATTCATACATGGTGGTGTTTGTACCCCCACCTATCTTTTGCAGGAGTTAGCAAAAGAAACAGACCGTTTAAAAGATGTGGAGCTGGTATCAATTACCTTAAAAGGTGATATTGAGCTTGACAAGCCTGCATACCTGCCTTCCTTTCACATCAATTCCCTCTTCGTATCCCCGTCTGTCAGGAATGCAGTAGCAGAAGGCAGGGCTGATTTTATACCCGTTTTTTTAAGTGATATACCGGATCTATTCAAAAGAAAATTACTCGAAATTGATGTGGCCATCGTACAGGTATCTCCACCGGATAAACATGGGTATTGTTCCCTGAGTTTGTCCATTGATATTGCCCGTTCTGCAGTAGATAATGCAAAATCCATTATCGCATTAATCAATCCCAATATGCCCAGGACCCACGGCGACGGTATGATACATACCGACCGCTTTGCCAAAATGGTATTGCATCCCGCCGATCTTTTTGAGGAAGATTACAGCAAAAAACTGGGCGATACCGAAATGATTATCGGCCGAAATGTAGCTTCCCTTATTGAAGACGGAAGCACTTTGCAAATGGGCATCGGCACAATTCCGGATGCAGTGCTGCGATTGCTATCGGGGCACAAAGACCTCGGCATTCATACTGAAATGCTGAGCGACGGAATCATAGAACTGGTGGAAACAGATGTGATCAATAACAAGAAGAAAAAAATCCATCCCAATAAATCGGTTACTTCTTTTGCAGTGGGTACCAGAAAACTCTACGATTACCTGAACGACAATCCGGCTTTTGCCTTTCTGGACATTGACTATGTAAACGACCCGCACGTAATTCGCAGAAATCCCAAAGTAATTGCGATCAATAGTGCCATAGAAGTGGATCTAACCGGACAGGTATGTGCCGACAGTATTGGAGAGCTCCAGTTCAGCGGTATTGGCGGGCAAATGGACTTTATGCGGGGTGCGGCTTTAAGTGAGGGAGGAAAGCCCATTATTGCCCTGAGCAGCCGAACCAATAAAGGGGTTCCACGAATTGTTCCACACTTAAGGGAGGGTGCCGGAGTTGTTACTACCCGGGGCCATGTGCATTATGTAGTTACAGAATATGGCAATGCCTTCCTATTTGGCAAGAACCTGCGCCAAAGAGCCAAATCATTGATAGACATTGCCCATCCGGATGACAGGGAATTACTGACCAGGTATTGTTTTGAACGGTTTAAAATCTTTATTCCCGATTAGGAGGGAGCAGACAGGTGCCGGATAACAGCATTTATCGGGGTTTCCAAATCAGGGCAATTTCCTGCCCAATTTTCAATTTGGCATTATTTTCAAATGCATCGCTTCCTTATTCCCTGTTCCCGGCTTTATTTACCCCCATTCCCCGACTCCAAACTGCTCATTTTTCCGCTTAAACCCCTATATTTGCCCCTCTAAATTTCAGATTAGTGGCAACCAAATTTTCTAAAGAAACCTACCTCTATTGGTATGAATTGATGCAGTTAATTCGTCAGTTCGAGTTAAAGGCTGAAGAAATGTATAAAATGGCCGGAAAAATCCGTGGTTTCTTCCATGCTTATATTGGCCAGGAAGCAATCGCTGCGGGCTGTATGACCGCTACCCAGCAGGATGATCCGTTTATTACGGCTTACCGCGACCACGGCCTCGGATTGGCCAAGGGTATGTCGGCCAACTCCTGTATGGCTGAATTATACGGAAAAGCCACCGGTTGTTCAAAAGGCAAGGGCGGCAGTATGCACTTTTTCAGTACCGAACACCGCTTTTTTGGCGGTCATGGCATTGTTGGCGCACAGATAGGAACAGGTGCCGGCCTGGCATTTGCAGAAAAATACAAGGGCACCAATAATGTGGTACTCTGTTTTTTTGGTGATGGTGCTGCGCGCCAGGGTATTTTGCATGAAACATTTAACCTGGCCATGTTATGGAAGCTTCCGGTATTGTTTATTTGTGAAAACAACAATTATGCCATGGGTACTTCCATTGAACGTACCAGTAATGTGGTAGATATTTATAAACTGGCCGATGCCTATGATATGCCCGCAGATAAAGTTGATGGCATGACGCCCGAAGCAGTGCATGAAAGTGTGGCACGTGCCGTTAAAAGAGCCCGTGAAGGAGATGGTCCTACCCTGCTTGAATTAAAAACCTACCGATACAAGGGACATTCGATTTCTGACCCCCAGAAATACAGAACCAAAGAAGAAGTAGACGAATACAAAGACCAGGATCCCATCAATAAAGTTCGGGCAACTATTTTAGCCAATGGCTATGCAGCTGAAACCGATTTAGCAGCCATCGATAGCCGAATTGGTTTGCTGGTAGACGAAAGCGTCAAATTTGCTGAAGAAAGCCCATGGCCCGATGACAGTGAATTACTGAAAGATGTTTATGCAGACCCTGATTATGTATTTGAAGTAGACTAACCAATTGTTTCTAATTTAATAATAAATATATCGTATGAGTGATAAGCACGAAGAAATGAATGACACCCTGGTTAAAGTGCAGGGATTTTGGGACAAATTTCAGAAACCAATTTTAATTGTTTTAACCATTCTTGTTGTGGGTGTGGGAGGATGGTATGGCTATAATGAGTATTTCGCAAAACCTAAGGAGGAGAAAGCAGCAGATGCCTTATTCAAAGCGCAGCAGTATTTTGCGATGGATTCGTCCAACCTGGTTTTGAATGGCGACGGACAGAGCAAAGGTGTTCTTTATGTACTAAGTAATTACAGCGGTACAAAGGCAGCCAATCTCTGCAAATATTATGCAGGGGTTAGTTACCTGAAACTGGGCGATTTCAACAAAGCAGTGAATTATTTGAAAGATTTTTCTACCAGTGCCAGGCAGATCCAGTTGCTGGCCAATGGTTGCTTAGGCGATGCTTATGCTGAACTGAACAAGAAAGAAGAAGCCGTGGCTGCTTATACAAAAGCCGCACACAGTTTTGAAAAAGATGAAAACAATTCTTCTGAATATTTATTCAGGGCAGCATTGCTGCAGGAAACCAATGGAAAGAACGCAGAGGCTTTGGAATTGTACAAAGAACTGAAAGAAAAATTTCCCAAAACAGAAAAAGGGTTCCAGGCTGATAAATATATTTACAGATTAAGTATTGAGAAAAACGGCAAATAAATAATGGCTACAAAAGGCAATACAACTGTCAACAAAGGCATCCCCAAATTAAAGGATGCCTTTGTTGTGATAGTTAAGACCGAATGGAATGCTGCAATCGTAGATAAACTGGAAGCAGGTGCCAAAAAGATTTTGAAAGAAAATGGTATCCTTTTTAAAACCATTCTTGTGCCAGGCGCAGTAGAAATACCCTTTGCTGTAAAAACCCATTACACTTACTCCTCCCCGATACCGGATGCTTACATTAGTTTAGGGACCGTAATCAGGGGTGGCACTCCGCATTTTGATTATGTATGCCAGGCTGTTACCGAGGGTGTTTTGCAATTAAACCTGGCACTGGATGTTCCGGTAATATTTGGCATACTTACCGTAAATACAGAACAGGAGGCCAAGGACAGAACCGGTGGAAAAGAAGGGAACAAGGGTGCAGAAGCAGCTGTTACAGCTATTAAAATGATTGCATTAAACAGAAAATTAAGGTAACCCTTTTATAACTTCACGCAATGAATGTACAATTGTTCATCCCCTGCTTTATTGACCAGCTGTATCCACAAGTGGGTTTCAATATGGCCAAAGTATTGGAAAAAGCAGGCTGTAAGGTTAGTTATAATGCCAATCAAACCTGCTGCGGTCAACCTGCTTTCAATGCGGGTTTTTGGGGTGAGGCCAAAGAAGTATGCAATAAATTTCTGACCGATTTTTCTGGTTCAGACTATATTGTGGCGCCCAGTGCAAGCTGCGTGGGATTTGTAAGAAATTACTATCAAACAATTTTTGAAAATTCCCCTTCTTCGGTGATTGCCAAAAAAACTGCTGAAAGAGTTTTTGAGTTTTCTGAATTCCTCATCAATATTGTTAAGACAGACGACTTTGGTGCAAGTTTTGAAGGCAAGGCAACCTACCACGACAGTTGCGCCGCACTAAGGGAATGCAAAGTAAAAACAGAGCCAAGACAATTGTTAAGTAAAGTAAAGGGACTTGAATTGGTAGAGATGAATGATGTGGAAACCTGCTGTGGTTTTGGCGGAACTTTTGCCGTGAAATTTGAACCGATCAGCATAGCCATGGGCGATCAAAAAGTTACCAACGCTGCAACAACCGGTGCAGAATACCTTATCAGCACTGATATGAGCTGCCTCATGCATATTGATGGATGCAATAAACATAAAAATGCCGGATTAAAACTGCTTCACCTGGCAGATGTATTGGCAAGCGGATGGGATTAGTTGATTAGCCATGAAAAAATCAGGCATCCATACTGTTACTGCTCGAATAATGCTTAATCATAAACTATTGACCCCATGAATTATTGGTTAATTAAATCAGAACCGGAAAAATACAGCTGGGAGCAGTTTTCAAAAGATGGTAAAACCATGTGGGATGGTGTTAGAAACTATGCTGCCAGAAATAATCTCCGTTCGATGAAAAAAGGAGACCTGGCTTTTTGGTATCACAGCAATGAAGGAATGGAAATTGTTGGAATAGCAGAAGTTATCAAAGAATCGTACCAGGATCCCACAACCGATAATCCTGCATGGCTGGTAGTGGATTTCAAAGCATTCAAGACCCTGAAAAAACCTGTAAGCCTTGTACAAATCAAGGCAGATAAGCGCTTAGCCAACATGGACTTAGTAAGATTGGGCAGGCTTTCTGTTGGTGTTGTGAAAAAAGCCGAATGGGATATTGTGATCGAAATGTCTCAGCATAAATAGTACCGGCCCACTATGAAAAAACTGGTTGTATTAACAGGGGCAGGTATTAGTGCAGAAAGCGGGCTGCGAACCTTTCGTGACAGTGACGGCTTGTGGGAAGGCTATGATATTTATGAAGTAGCTACTCCGGGAGGCTGGCAAAAGAATCCACAACTTGTACTCGATTTCTACAATATGCGCAGAAAAGATGTGGCCAAAGCCTGTCCAAATGCAGCGCACCACTTACTAGCCGACCTGGAAAAACATTTTGACGTTTACATCATTACACAGAATATAGATGATCTGCACGAAAGAGGTGGCAGTAACAGGGTTTTACATTTGCACGGAGAAATATTCAAAATGTGCAGCGAGCGCGATAAATCTGTTACCTACCCCATTACACAGGATATCCGGCTTGGCGACCTAGCAGTTGATGGAGGACAGTTAAGACCATTTATTGTTTGGTTTGAAGAGCCTGTACCTATGATTGAACAGGCAGCTGAAATTTGTTCAGCAGCAGATATCTTTGTTGTAATCGGAACATCTCTGGCAGTATATCCTGCAGCAGGTTTGATTAACTGTGCCCCTGCAGGCATTCCAAAATTCATTGTTGACAAGAAAATACCCGACACGGGCAAAATCCAGCTTTTAACAAGTATCGAATCTACAGCAACTGAGGGTACGAAACTATTACGGGAGTACCTATTGAAACTGATTGATTAGTTGTTGTATTATTTAAAAAAGATATAGGCTATAAAAACAGCTGCGATTACCCCAAGTAAATCCGCCAGCATTCCTGCCCAGATAGCATAACGCACTTTTTTGATACCTACACTGCCAAAATATAGTGCAATGATATAAAAAGTGGTATCTGCACTGCCCTGAAATGTAGAAGCCAATTGCCCTATAAAACTATCAGGGCCATAGTTTTTAAAAATATCCAGCATCAACCCTCTGGAGCCCCCACCACTAAAGGGCCGCATTATCGCAACAGGCAAAGCAGGTATAAAATCACCGGTAATGCCCACCTGAATAAAACACCAGCTGATTCCGCTGATAATGGCTTCCAATGCCCCACTGTCGCGAAACACACGAATAGCAACCAATAAACCTACCAGGTAGGGAATCACTTTGATGATTACATCCCAGCCTTGTTTGGCACCTTCAATAAAACTTTCAAATACATTTATTTTTCTAACAAATCCGCCAATGATAAAAGTACAAATGATCAGAAAAAGAATACTGTTGCCAAGTACATTGCTGAATGTTTCCTTTGTTAACAGGGTAGGTAGCGCTATGTCTTTCTGAGAAGGCAACCCATTAATAAACCATGCAAACAATACGATGCTTGCCATGATGCCTCCTAACCAAAAGATTAATACCCTGTCAAATTTCAAACGCTGGTAAAGCCCGGTAATTACAATGCTGGCAATGGTTGCCACTGTTGTTGCCAGCATCAATGGTACAAATACACTGGTAGGGTTCTGGCTTCCCCCTGCAGCGCGATAAGCAATAATCGACAAAGGAATCAGCGTTAACCCGCTCGTATGCAGCACCAAAAACATTATCTGAGAATTGCTGGCAGTTTCTTTTTCCGGATTAAGGGTTTGCAGGCTTTCCATTGCTTTAAGCCCGAATGGCGTTGCTGCATTATCCAATCCCAGCATATTGGCACTGAAATTCATCACCATCTGCCCCATGGCAGGATGTTTATCAGGCACTTGGGGAAATATGCGTTTCATAAAAGGATTTAAAATCCTTGCCAGAAAATTAACTGCACCCGCTTTTTCGCCGATATTCATCAATCCCATAAAGAAAATCATTGCCCCGGCCAAAGGAAGACCGATATCCATTACGGATGATTTGGATGAATCGAATATGCCCTCAACCAGCTTTTTGAAAATCTCATAGTCGTGAAAAAAAATCAGTTTAAACAATGCAATCACGAGTCCTATTGCAAAAAAAACTATCCATACATAATTGAGTGCCATATACCCTGATTTGTGCTATCAAAATAATACAAATATGCTTTCATCCCAATTCTCTTTTTTCCGGAAATTCTTATGAAACAATCACTTATAAAGATATAAGGGGCCAGGCAGGGCTTTCTCTCTTCAAAAACATACCTGCACCAGGCAAACCTGTTAAGGCCTGCAAAACCGGGGCAGGGCCTTGTAAAGAACAATTTATAGCTGTTTTGCCCTTAATTCGGACTATATTTGCCGCTCGAAAAAAAGTTGTCGTTGTAGAATGCCGTTAAGCCGCTTTTTCAGCCGATCAATCGACATCTCTGTACTAACACCTAACAATTAAATCATGGCTTTACAAGCAGGTATAGTGGGATTGCCCAATGTAGGAAAATCAACTCTTTTTAACGCAGTAAGCAATAGTGCCAAAGCCCAGGCAAGTAATTATCGCTTTTGTACCATCGAACCCAATGTGGGATTGGTGGATGTACCCGATGAAAGACTGAATAAGCTGGCAGAGTTGGTATTACCCAACCGGATTGTGCCTACCCAACTCGAAATTGTGGATATCGCAGGTTTGGTTAGGGGGGCAAGCAAAGGCGAGGGACTGGGAAATAAGTTTCTGGGAAATATTCGCGAAGTAGATGCCATTATTCATGTAATTCGTTGTTTTGAAGATGAAAATGTATTGAGGGAGGAAGGTGCCATCAACCCCATCAGCGACAAAGAGATCATTGAAACGGAACTGCAGTTAAAAGACCTTGATAGTGTAGAGAAGAAATGGTCAAGGGTAGAAAAAATGGCACGTGTGGGAACCGATACAAAAGCCAAGGCAGAATTTGAAATATTGTCGCGCTGTAAAACGCACCTGGAAAAAGGAAAGAATATCCATACACTGGGATTGGATAAGGAAGAAAAAGCAGTGGTCGCAGATCTGTTCCTTTTAACCGATAAACCTGTTTTATATGTTGCCAATGTAGATGAAGCCAGCATGCATACAGGCAATCAGTTTTCGGCAGCCCTTACAGAAGCTGCCAAAGCAGAAGGGGCCGAAGTAATTGTAATGTGCAACAACATTGAAGCGCAGATAGCAGAAATGGAAGCATTGGAAGATAAGCAGATGTTCATGGAAGAATACAATATGAAAGAACCTGCATTGAACCGGTTGATTAACTCAGCCTATAAATTGCTTAACCTGGATACTTATTTTACCGCAGGTGTACAGGAAGTAAGGGCATGGACCATTCACAAAGGCTGGAAAGCACCCCAGGCTGCCGCAGTAATTCATACAGATTTTGAAAAGGGTTTTATCAAAGCTGAAGTAATTGCATATGATGATTTCGTAAAATACGGATCTGAAGCCGCCTGCAGGGAAAACGGCCGACTAAGAATTGAAGGGAAAGAGTATATCGTACATGATGGAGATGTGATGCATTTCAGGTTCAATGTATAATCACCGGCATATCGCTTTTCAGTATCCGGCACAGGCTGATAAGTAGTGCTAAATAATTCTACCATGCCGCATTCCTTTTCTATATGGGAAAAAGAGACTTATTACGCCAGGCAGGATATTATTATTGCCGGCGCCGGCCTGATGGGTTTATGGGCTGCATTGGAGCTTAAAGAAAGGAGCCCCCATCTTAAGATCACCATCATTGAAAGAAAAAGCACGCCAGGCGGCGCTTCCATGAGAAACGCCGGCTTTGCCTGCTTTGGCAGCCCAACCGAACTGCTCAGCAATGCCAAATTATTGGGAACTGATGCGATGCTTCAGTTGGTTGAAACACGTTACAAGGGTATTGAAAAAATCAACGCTTCTTTTACTGCAGCTGCTATCGGATACGATGCCTGTGGTGGCTATGAATGTATTAACAGTAATACAAATAATGGCAGCAACTGGAATGATGAATTGAATGAATTAAACAAAGCATTAGCGGAAATTACAGGCCATAAACAGGTTTTTACTTTTGCGAATGAAAAATTGGTTGATTTTGGGCTGATTGGGTTTGAAGGGCTGATACAAAATGAAATGGAAGCCGCCTTGCATTCAGGTAAGCTAGTCAGTTGTCTTACACGAAAAGCACAGGATGCCGGTATAACAATACTGTATGGGCTGGCAATCTGCAACTGGGAAAAGCAGGGTCAGAATATATGTATCAACACCCTGCAGGATATCAGTTTTTCAGCCAAACAACTTTTGTTTTGTACCAATGCGTTTACGAGTCAGCTATTACCCCAATTAACCGTTACACCGGCACGCGGGCAGATAATCCTTACATCGCCTATAGAAGGCCTCGCTTTAAAAGGCAGCTTTCATTATGAACTGGGATTCTATTACTGGCGAAATCTTGGAAACCGAATATTGCTGGGTGGTGCAAGAAACCTTGCATTTGACGAGGAAGAGACGCTGGATTTAGCCGGCTCAGTTTTTATAAGAAATGCCCTGGAATCCTTTCTGCATAAGCATTTAGATACCAAATACCCATTTAGCATAGAACAGCACTGGAGCGGTATTATGGGCTTTACCCAGGATAGAAAGCCCCTGGTAACCCAAATATCTGATGGCATATTTGCATCTATTGCCTGCAATGGAATGGGGGTAGCATTGACCCCGATGATAGCAGAAAATACGGCAAAGCTGATGATGCAATATTTTTAACAATGTAGTTTTAACAACTTATTTATTTTTGTTTCAATAAAAATGATCATGAAGCCTGTTTTTTTACTGTTGTTTCCTTTTTTGATTGCCGGTTGCAGGGATACGGAAAAAGAAAACCTGCCCATTACACAGGAAGCACAGGAACCTGCGATGCTGAATTATACCATTACCAATGTATATCCCCATAATCCCGAATCTTTTACGGAGGGCCTGGAATGGCACGAAGGCTATTTATATGAGGGAACGGGCGATACTGAATACAAAGGCAAGAGTAAACTGGCAAAAATCGAACTCAGCACGGGAAAAGATATCCAGCAACTGCACCTTTCAAGGGAGTATTTTGGAGAAGGGATTACCCTTTTAAACGGAAAGATTTATCAGCTCACCTATCAAACGGGAAAATGTTTTGTGTATGATGCCAAAACATTTAAGAAAATAAAAGAATTCAGTTATGAAGGCGAAGGATGGGGCCTGACGAATGACGGGAAATTACTCATCATGAACAACAAGACAAACAATTTAATTTTCAGGAACCCTGAAACATTTGAAATTGTAAAAACGGTTCCGGTTACCGATAATAACGGGCCGGTAAACAGTATCAATGAGATGGAATATGTGGATGGTATTATTTATTCCAATATCTGGCTTACCAATTATATCATCAGGATTGACCCTAACACCGGAAAGGTTTTAGCAAAAGCAGACTTTTCCTACCTCCTGAATAAATATGCACCGGGAGCTGTTTCTGATCAGGACCAGCAGAATACCGCAGTACTTAACGGGATAGCTTACGACCCGGTTGGAAAACGTTTTTTTATTACGGGTAAACTATGGCCAAAACTATTTGAAGTAAAATTCAACTAACCCATTTAATCCTTAACGAAGACATAGATAACAGAACTGCATTTCCGGGTATTCAAAACAGCCGAAAAATTAGACAGCAGCCCATTCCAAACCGCAGCAAGCAAGCCCGTTTTACCATTTTTGTACTGCTCACTCAGCATAGCAACATAGAAGCTGTCGAACCACATTGGCTTAACCGATGAAAGCCTGAACCCGCTTGCATTTCCAAGCATCTCCATGCTTTTTGGAGAGAAGTGATACAAATGCCTGGGTACATCGTAGGCAGCCCAGCAGGCACCATATTTTATGGCATCATAACTGGTATAGTTGGGAACGGCAATCACCAGCTTCCCTCCTTTTTTCAATACGGCATGAAACTGGCGCAAATACCCTTTCAGGTCATGTACATGTTCCAGCACATGCCACATCGTGATGGCATCTGAAGTAAGTGGTTGCAGTTGAAATAATTTTTCTGCAGGATGCAAAGACAATCCAAACTTATGGTATGCCAGCTCCCTTGCAGAAGCATCCGGTTCAATTCCTATTACCTCCCACCCTGCTTCCTGCATGGTTTGAGAAAAAGCACCGGTTCCTGCGCCTACCTCTACTATTTTGCCGGGACCATTTAACGTGTTTTTTTCTATCAGTTTTCTTTTCGACTTCAGTGTCAACTTTCTAACAATATGATAAAGCCTGTTTACAAGCCCCTTTTGTGTATCGGAATGGGAAATATAATTAGCAGACTGGTAATAGGCACCTATTTTATCAGCCAAAGGAATATGCTGGGTAAACCGCGCTGTACAGGCTTTGCAATGCCAAATTTCAAACAGTTCTCCTGAAACCGTATAATCTTTTGCCGTTACCACAGGAAAAATATTGGTTGAACTGCAACAGGGACAATCTTTATAAGAAATTTGATCAGACATATACTTTGTTGGGTACACTACCTACACAGGGTAGTCATTAGACATAATAATAGATGAGGGCACCTAATCCTATTATCCATAAAATAATAGCGGCTGTTTTCCAATACTTATCCCCCGGCTCTAGGGCATTCAGATCCGAACCTGCTTCATATTTTGCAGAACTGTCAAGTATTGGTAAATAACCAGCCATATCTACCAAAGAATTAAACAGGATACCTGTAGCTGTTTTATTAAGCACGCCCATGCCAGGTAATATTGCCTTGCCGCTGGTATTCATTGCTGCGTGCATTTCGCCGGAGAAATCCTTTAAACGCTCCACCATAAGGGCATATTCCCCTTCTCCCATTTCAGCCAATAAATAATCAACCAATCTGCCATCAATATCTTCTGCCTGGTTTTCTAAAAAATAAATAGCGGGTACGGGTCCATTTAACAAAGGTGAATCATCGGGGTAATGCGCAGATTTGAGTTTAATAAAAAAACTTCCAAGCCCCGGAATACGCAATTGATTGTTTAATAAAAGGTATTTATATAAATATGGGACCATTCCTTAGAGAGTTTACCTGAACGAATATACAACTCCTCCTAAAACATTAAAGCCTAATACGGTATATTGGTTCCATCTTTGGTAAGAATTGTTGAAAACATTGTTCATCTGCAACCATATATTGAGTTTGGGTAATACCGAAAATTCGGCACCTACATTCAAATCAGCCACAGCTGCCATTTTTATGGTTTGCAGGGTTTTATCCTGAAAATAGGCTCCGTCCCATAAAAAAACATCTGCTTTTACCTGTAAATCTTTTATGGGTTTCCATTTCAGGGATCCGGTTGCTTCCAACGGCAATAAACCCCATGGTT